>NZ_JBFROH010000037.1:0-47135 GCF_041471425.1 Vibrio sp. 10N.261.52.C2
ACACATTTCAGGACGGGACAGAAGAAACAAAAAGGGCAGAAGAGTTTCCTCTTCTGCCTTCATATTATTTACCACTCTACTGCGTATAAATTGCAGTAGATTTCAGCTTACAAAGCCTAGCGTTTTTCTGTACGCATACCCATTAGCAAGCTCACACACATCAGTAATAGAATGATGGTGAATGGCAATGCTGTAGAGATTGCACCCGCTTGTAGAGCTTGTACTGCTTCAGTACCACCAACCCACAATAGAGCCACAGCAATCGCACCTTCTAGGAACGCCCAGAACACACGTTGAGGCACAGGCGTATCAACTTTACCACCCGCGGTGATGCTGTCGATTACTAGAGAGCCTGAGTCAGACGATGTAATGAAGAATACTAGAACCAATACAACCGCAATGATTGAAAGCAGAGTCCCGAACGGCAGTGCATCAAACATTTGGAACATTGCTAGTGATACATCTGTTAGGCCGTCTTGACCAAGAATACCAACGTTATTCACGATTTGGTCAATCGCCATGCCACCGAATACTGACATCCAAATGATAGTCACTGTAGTCGGTACAATCAGTACTGCTGTGATGAACTCACGAACGGTACGACCTTTAGAAACACGTGCGATAAACATACCTACGAATGGAGACCATGAGATCCACCAAGCCCAGTAGAATACAGTCCAACCGTGCATCCACGTTTCATCTTCACGACCGTGAGGGTTACTCAACGGAATGATGTTTTCAATGTATGCCATCAATGTCGTTGGGATAGAACCTAAAGTCACCGCGTAGCCGATTAGAGCCACTAAGATAAGCAGTAGGAAAGCCACCAACATGTTGATGTTACTGATAACTTTAACGCCACCATCAATACCACGAAGTACTGATACTACCGCCAATAAAGTCACCGCTGTAATCACAATAACTTGCAGACCTAAGCCCGCTTCAATGCCGAATACATGCTGAATACCACTTGCCGCTTGTTGTGCACCAAGACCTAACGATGTCGCCAGACCAAATAGCGTTGCAAGTACAGCAAGAATATCAACAATGTGACCTGCCCAGCCCCAAGCTCTATCACCTAAAATTGGGTAAAAGATAGAACGGATAGAAAGAGGCAATCCCTTGTTGTAAGAGAAAAACGCAAGTGACAGTGCTACTACGCCATAAATCGCCCAAGGGTGTAGACCCCAGTGATACATGGTTGCGCCCAATGCCAGTTTTGCAGCTTCTGGTGTGTTTGGTTCAACACCTAACGGAGTTTCAAACCAACCCGTGAAGTAAGCCGCTGGCTCTGCCACACTCCAGAACATCAAGCCGATACCCATACCTGCGGCAAACAGCATCGATAGCCAAGAGAAGAATGAGTAATCTGCCGTCGCATCAACACCACCAAGGCGGATTTTGCCGTACGGAGAAACAATCAAACCTAAGCAGAAAATTACGAAAATATTACCCGACCAGATGAAAAGCCAATCAAACGAATTGATAATCTGGCCTTTAACGCCATCTAGCGCAGCCTTTGCTGAAGCGGTATCTGTAATAAGAACACCGATCAGGAACAAAGCGATAAGTCCCGCACTAATACCAAATACTGGGTTATGAACATCAAAACCCCATTTTTGGACGTTATCTTGACCGACAGTGTAATCCGTACTGTCGATACTGTATTTATCTATACCTTTAGTCATCATCCCTCTCTACGGAATTCTATTAGGGTCTATTGACCTCGTATTCCTTACTTACCTGCGACTTAATTACAAACTCGAACCTACGATCCAAGTAGTACAAGCTGTTGTCACAATAATTCAAATACTTGGATGTCTGAAGTTTAGCAGGTTAACTTGTTGTTTTCAGTAAACTAGAATCGGTTCGATGGAATTTCAAACAATATTCACGTAATTACTCAAGTATATGACGAAAAAAAGGTCGACCCTGTCGACCTTTTTATCAAAAATACTTTTAACTCAAAGCATTTTGGTGCTTAACCAATTGATTTTCAGTTCGTAAACCTAGCAATAAGCTTAGGCACATAAGCAATAATATGAAGGCAAATGGTAGCGCCATCGATACCGTTCCAGCTTGCAGTGCTTGAATAGATTCCGTACCACCAACCCATAGTAGAACCGCTGCAATCGCGCCGCCCATCAACGCCCAAAATACACGTTGTGGAACCGGTGCATCCACTTTACCGCCAGAGGTAATGCTATCGATAACCAATGAGCCTGAATCAGAAGAGGTGATAAAGAACACCATAATCAAACCAATCGATACCACTGAAAGCACAGAGCTCATTGGCAGAGCATCGTAAGTATGGAAAAGAGAAAGTGTAATATCTTGCAGACCATTCACACTAATCTCGCCCACCTTGTTCGCCACTTGATCAATCGCGATGCCACCGAAAATAGCCATCCAGATGATGATTACTGTCGTTGGGATGAACAATACAGCAACGATGAATTCACGAATCGTTCGACCTTTAGAGATACGAGCGATGAACATGCCTACGAATGGTGACCAAGACATCCACCACGCCCAGTAGAATACCGTCCAACCTTGCATCCACGTTTCGTCATCACGACCGTGAGGATTGCTTAAGGGAATGAAGTTTTCAATGTAGCCCATTAGCGCGGTTGGGATTGCTTTAATACCCGCCATGCCACCTGCAATCGTAACAAAGATCAGCAAGCCTAAAGCCACCAGCATATTCACGTTACTTAGCACTTTTACGCCGCCGTTGATGCCACGAACCACGGACATTGTCGCTAAGAAAGTAACCACAGCGATAACAATCAGCTGCATGCCAATACCGCCATCGGTACCAAATACATGGTTAATACCACTGGTCGCTTGTTGAGCACCTAAGCCCAATGAAGTTGCAAGGCCAAATAGCGTTGCAAGCACAGCGACGATATCAACAATATGACCAAACCAACCCCAAGTTCTATCACCCAAGATAGGGTAGAAAATAGAGCGGATTGATAGAGGTAAACCTTTATTGAAGGTGAAGAAGGCAAGCGCTAGAGCAACAACCGCGTAAATCGCCCAACCGTGCAGACCCCAGTTGTAGATGGTTGCACCAAGAGCCAACTTCGCCGCTTCAGGAGAGTAAGCTTCAACACCTAGTGGTGTTTCATACCAGCCAGTGAAATAAGCTACTGGCTCAGCAACACCCCAGAACATTAAGCCAATACCCATTCCTGCGGCGAATAACATCGACATCCAAGATAGGTTTGAGTGCTCTGCTTTGGCATCATTGCCACCAATACGTATCTTGCCATACGGGGAGACAATGAGGGCAAAACAGAAAATTACGAAGATGTTTGCTGCCCACATGAAGAAACCATCGAAGTTACCAATGACTTTCCATTTGATTCCATCAAGCGCCGCTTTTGCGGTTTCAGGGTCTGCGACTAGAAGTGCCAACAGGAAGATAATGATCGCCCCTGCACTGATTCCAAATACTGGGTTATGAACATCAAAACCCCATTTCTGAACGTTATCTTGTCCTACTGTATAATCGGTATTTTCAATACTATACCTATCTTTTACAGGCTCCATGCTTCCTCTCTAATTTGCAGCGCACAGTTTGCAACATTGCATTCGGCGCTTAAATTTCGAAAAGAAGAATATCAACCTGTCGCAAAAATACTAAAAAAACCTCCATAAAGGAGGCGTAAATTACACATTTAGTAATTAAATTACACATTTAACGTTATTTAGCGTAAGATCAGTCCACAAGCCCGGAGCTGACCGCATATTTAGCAAGCTCTGCCGTAGAGTGAATATCGAGCTTATGCTTAATATTTTGCCTATGGGTTTCTACCGTTCGATAGCTGATATTCAGCGCCTTTGCGACCTCTTTACTGCTCTCCCCTTTTGCGACTAATTTCAGCACAGCCTCTTCACGTCTACTCAATGGATTCTTGACCGATGGCGTCGGAGTAATCGGCTGAGTAAACAAATTCTGCGTGACTTTTTCACAGAAATAGGTCGAGCCTTGATTGACCGTTTTGATTGCCTGCACCATTTTTTCAGCCGAAATCTCTTTCAACATGTAGCCGACAGCCCCCGACTGCATCACCTTCATGATGTATTCACGGTTGTTATGCATGGTCAGCATCAGGACCTTGGCTTCTGGGTCTTCTTCTTTAATCAGATGGGTGGCATCAATGCCATTCATGATAGGCATGCTGATATCCATCAACACCACATCAGGGCGCAGAGACTTAACGACCTCTACCGCTTCTAGTCCATTGCTGGCGGTACCTATCACGCTAATATCTGGCTCGAGTTCCAATCTCGCCATAAAGCCATCCAGTACCACTTGGTGATCGTCAGCAATCACAACTCGAATAACTTCACTCATTCATTAATCCCTCTAGTGTCAGTAACACTGTAATTTCCGTTCCGAGGCCAATCTCACTCATCAATTCAAAGTCACCACCGATGAACTCCACTCGCTCTCTCATGTTACGCAGCCCGATCCCTCGTTTTTCCATCGCTTTATAGGTGTTGAAACCGACACCGTTATCTTGAATCAGTAGTTGCAACACATTACCAATTTGCTGAGCGATAACCGTTACTTTGGTCGCTTGCGCGTGTTTCTCGATATTATTCAGCGACTCTTGCACCACTCGATACAAGGTTGTCGCAGCCTCAGATTTCAACTTACCCTGTTGAGTGCTAAACAAGGTTTCTACTTCAATACCCGAATGCGCCTGAAAATCTAACAACAATGAAGACAATGCCGCCTCTAAACCAATATCATCCAACGAACTTGGACGAAGTTGATGCGAGATGTGCCTCACTTCTTCGATTGCTCGCATCAGTGAATGCTGCGACTTATTCAAATGTGCTTTAAGGTCTTCATTTTGTAGCTTATTACCGAGCAGTTCCAAATGGCAACGACTCGACACTAATAATTGGTTAATACCATCATGCAACTCACGCGCTAGATGCTTCTTCTCGTCTTCTTGGAACATCACCGTCTTATGCGCCAGCTCCTTTAAGTTGTTATCAGCAATCCGATGTTCATGCATGTTAATAGCCAAGGTCAGCACGATGATGACCGCGACCGTTACGCTCAAAATCACCACAATCGAAAAGAACGTGGTTTCAATATTCTTATTTATCGCAGCCTGCATCGAAGCCACTTCTTGGTGTACGTCTTCAATATACAAGCCGGTGCCAATCATCCAGTCCCAACGCTCTAACCAAGCGGCGTAGCTCAGCTTAGACACCACCTCACCCGTCGACGGTTTTTGCCACAAATACTGGTGAAACCCGCCTCCGGTTTGCGCTTCTCTTAACAGAGCCTCTATCAGAAAATCGCCATCTTCATCTTGCAGTTGGAGTAGGTTTTGGCCTATCAATTCTGGCTGAATTGGATGAACCAAGTTGGTCCCGTGGCGATCGTATGCGAAGAAGTACCCATCAGAGCCATATCTAAGTTTAGACAATATGGTTCGAACTTTTTTTTTGGCTTGGGCTTCTTGGATATTTGGATCGTTATAGACGTGTTCTATGGCGTCGAACGCGAGATCAACCGTGTCTTTGAGGGCGTTTTCACGTGACTTGATTAGGCTGTCTCTAAAGATCTCGACTTCTTTAGCGCCTAACGTCTTAGTCTGGTGCAGCGAGATCCAACTAATACTCGCCGTTACCAGCAGCAACGGGAGCAACGTCAGCAAAATCAGCTTGGCTTTTAGAGGCATTCCTTTCCCTCACAAAAAACGGCTTACTGAACATCAATAAGCCGTTTTACTTTAGCAATTTATAGATAGCCGTCGAAACATATCATTCACATTCTTGGCTTCACTCACATTCCATAGAAAGATGGGAAAGCGAGAAGTGATCCAAGTACGAGGATTTGAATCAGAATGAACGGCATCACACCTCGGTAGATGTCCTTAGTCGTCACGCCTTTCGGTGCTACGCCTTTTAAATAGAACAAACTAAAACCAAATGGCGGCGTTAAGAAGGAAGTTTGTAGGTTCATCGCAATAAGGATAGCGAACCATGTCATGTTGATGCCCATCAGTTCAGCAACTGGCGCAATGATCGGCACGATGATGAAACAGATCTCTACGAAGTCGATGAAGAAACCCAGAATCAGAATCACCAGCATGGTAATGATCAGGAAGCCCCATTTTTCACCTGGCAGTTGTAGCATCCACTCTTCAACCAGATAGTCGCCACCAGTGTAGGTAAACGCCATTGAGAATGCCGTTGCACCCAACAAGATAGCAAATACCATCGCCGTTACTTTCACCGTCTCTTTCGACGCCTCGTACACCATCGACCAACTAAATTGACCGTAAAGCAGTGCAAGTATCATCGCACCCGCGCCACCTAATGCGGCTGACTCTGTTGGCGTAGCAACACCTGCGAAGATAGAGCCCAGTACAACAATGATTAACGCTAGAGGCGGAAGAATCGCTTTCAGTGCATTAAACACTTCCTGCTTACGGCTGATGGAGTCATCACGTTCAATAGGTTGAGCCGCTTCAGGGTGTAGCTTTGCGTATATCAAGATATAAACGATGTACGCGCCGACCAGCATCACGCCTGGCCAAATCGCCGCTTGGAACAAGTCGCCTACAGGAACACCTAGAACATCACCCAATAGAATCAATACGATGGAGGGTGGAATGATCTGCCCTAGCGTACCAGACGCACAAATAGTGCCGCAGGCTAAGCCTTTGTCGTAATTGTACTTGAGCATTACAGGTAGGGAGATAAGTCCCATAGCAACAACAGAAGCACCAACCACGCCAGTAGAAGCCGCAAGTAGTGAACCTACTAATACGGTTGAAATCGCGATACCACCACGAACGCCGCCAAACAGTCGCCCCATAGACTCAAGCAACTGCTCAGCAAGCTTGGTCTTTTGTAGAACGAGCCCCATAAAAACAAACAATGGAACGGCCATCAGAACCGTGTTTTCCATAATGGATTGAATTCGATATGGCATGAAGGCAAACATTTCAATGCCCTCAGCCCAAACACCAAAGATTAACGCGATACCACCAAAGGTAAACGCCACTGGGAAGCCAAGTAAAAGCGCAAACAAGGCTACGAAAAACATTACTATTCCAATCATGTTCAGCCTCTACTTGTTTTTTGTATGAATATTGTTTGCATGGATAAGATGCGGATTAAAAATCTTATTCAGTGAATGCAGGATCAAACCTACGCCACTAAGTGCCATCAAAAAGAATGACAGCGGGATCATAGCTTTGATGATCCAGCGATACGGCAGGCCACCGGGATCGCCTGAGGTTTCACCCAGTTCATAACTCTCTTTGGCAACATCGATACCAAACCAAGCCACCAGCAGGCAAAACGGAAGTAGAAAGATAAGCGTGCCAAGCAGGTCAATAATCGCTTGTGCTTTAAAGCTCAGTTGCTCATAGAACACGTCAACTCGAACATGGCCACCAGCCTTGATGGCATAAGGAACACCGAGTAGGAAAACGGCGGAGAAAAGGTGCCATTCCATCTCTTGGAAGGCGATAGAGACATCGTTGAAGGCATATCTCATGACAACGTCATACACGACGTTGGCGATAAGTAAAATAAACAACATACTGGAAAGCCATCCCAGTGCGTCACCGATACGATTAAACAGGCGTTCAATATAAATTAGACTTCGCATTCCCGACTCCATGGAATTTGAAAAGACATCGCGCAGCTGAGGTAACGAGCTGTAGGACGTAGAAAAGGTTCTTGAGCGTAATACAGGATTTATCCTGCTTAGTTATTATGTTTTAAATGAACCCTCGGCTTATTCACTCTTAAATACTCAATAAGAAAAGCTTCGGGTTCATTTAGATTCAGTTCAACAACTGTCGATTATTTCGCTTGGCTATTTAGATAAGCTCTATGTGAAATATCCGTCCATGAACGTACTTGCTCTAGGTAGCTTGCTTGTGAAGCTTGAATCTCTTTTGCTAGCTCATCTTTCTCAGCATGTGCAGCCAGTAGGCGATCGTTCGCTTCTTTCAGAGCAGACATAACCTCTGGTGGGAAATCTTTCACTTGTACATCTGGGTATTCTGTCTTCATTGAAACCCAGTTCTTACCACTTTCGTGCGTTGCTTGTGTGTACATGTCGTAAGCCGCAGTACGCATTGCAACACGTAAGATTTCTTGTAGGTCTTCAGGCAGCTTGTTCCATGTACGCTTGTTCACTAGGAATTGAAGCTCTGAACCCGGCTCGTGCCAACCTGTGTAGTAGTAAGGCGCGATTTTGTGGAAGCCCATTCGTAAATCCAGCGATGGACCTACCCACTCTAGTGCATCAATCGTGCGACGCTCTAGAGACGTGTAAAGTTCACCTGGGGCAATGTTCGTCGGTTTAGCACCTAGCTCAGCAAGAATCTCGCCTGCAAAGCCCGGGATTCGCATTTTCAGACCTTGTAGATCTTCAACGCTGTTGATCTCTTTTTGAAACCAACCCCCCATCTGGATATCCGTGTTACCACCAGGGAAAGACATCAAGTTATGTGGAGAGTAAACCTGCTCCATTAACTCCATACCACCACCGTGATAGAACCACGCGTATTGTTCTGCAGGCGTCATACCGAAAGGCATAGAAGTGAAGTAAAGAGTGTTTGGAACTTTACCTTTCCAGTAGTAAGAGCCTGAGTGACCCATGTCGTATTGACCAGACTTAACCATGTCAAAAACGCCAAGAGGTGCTTTGTGTTTGTTTGCTGAATCGATTCTGATTTGCAGTCGACCATTCGACATCTTCTCAGCCATCGCCGCCATGTTTTTGGTTGCATCACCGAAAACTGGGAAGTTTGGTCCCCAAGTTTCCGCAAGTTTTAAACGGTAAACCTTATCAGCGGCTGTAGCACCAGTAGCGACCAAAGCTAAACAAGCCGCAGCAGTTACTGCAACGTTTTTAAAAACTCGTGTGAGGGAGTTAGAAATGAGACTCATGTTCACGTCCTTTGTTGGGTTAACACTCTTTCTATGAGCATTTTTTATGATTCAACATAAGAGTGCACCGTGATGAGGCAACAAGATATCAGGGAGAGCACGCACGCATGGCGTTAACAAAGTTACGTATTAGACCAAAGGATTAAGTAGAACTACGTAGGAGATGATTGAATAGTGTCGATTTCAAAGGAGTTTGGATATTCACCAAGGCAATGCGTATTGATAAATACCTAAGTATTAATAATTAAATACTCTTAACAATTGATTGCCATTTCGTGATGAAGCTCTATTCATTGCTGTATTTTAGGGGAAAAAATCAAGGCTTTGCTCTCTTGATCTACCTAGCTAACGCCCTAATTTAGTGCTTGCTGATTCGAAGCTCTGACACGAGACAACACTAATCAGTTAAGCCGTATATCGAATTGGAATTGAGATTATAGAGCCTAGGTTTAGGCTTGGATTTGGGCTCGGACTTGGCATAATGTGCCAGATACAAAAAAGCCTCGAAAATCGAGGCTTAAAAACTTAACGAAGCGAATGTAATCCCACAGGATTAGATAGCTTTGTAGATAACCTTGTTACCTGCTAGCTGCTCTTTCGCTACTAGGTTTTCTTCAAGAAGTTTTTTCAATGCGCCTGTTGCCCATGAAGCTGCTTTCGCGTCTTCTTGACCAGCTTCTAGGCCGATACCTTTAGGGTTAATGCCTTCAGCATTGCTAACAACGATGTCTAGAACTTGTTGTTGCTTAGGAGTCAGTGCTACTGCAACTTCTTTAGTTGCTGCTACTGCTTTCTCTACCGCTGGTTTTGCTGCTACAGTTTTTTCTGCTACAACTTTCTCTGCGACAGGCTTCGCTTTTTTCGGCGTTGCCACTGCTTTAACTACAGCCGCTTTAGTGCGTTTCTGCAGTTTAGCCTGCACCTTACGCTTATGAGCAAGTCTCATTGAATATTTCTCCAGTTCACTGCTCTTTTCGCAGTGGTGAAAATTTGAAGCGCGATTTATACCAAAAAACAGGAGCTATTTGTAGAGTGAAGCGTCGAAAGTCGACGAAAAATACCGATATTGTCTACTAGCGTCTATTATTTAAACATCGACTTATCAATTCAGGGTCATATACACTGGTTATCCATCCAGACAAAAATATGAAAACTTGGTGTTGCCTATGGACACTCGTCACCTTAGTAATTTCTCTTTGCCTTCATTCACTCGCTCGTACCGTATCCTCGCCGTTATTTTAGGCTTCATTTACTTGATCGTTGCGCTCTACAGTGACAATCCAAAGTTACTGATCGTGGGTGCTTTTTGCAGTATTGCGCTTCTGGGAACTGGCTACTATTTGATGCTGCGCAGCCGAGTGATGTTCACACTTACCCCGACTCATTTTCAGCAGCACTTTTACAAAGGGGGTTGGGTTTTAAAATGGAGTAACATCCAAAAAATTGGTCTTTGCACTTATGAACAAGATGGTTGGCATCAACCTCTGCCCTGGGTCGGAATTAAAGTAAAAGATTACTCGCCCTACCTCGATTCGATTTGCCCTAAAATAACTTGTGAATTATTGCTCAGCCAACGAGCACTTTTGTACTTAGGAGCGAAGCAAGCAGGCAAAGAGTCCAACTTTGAGGATATGGTTCTCGACTCATCGCATTACTACGCGCGTTGTACTGAAAGTGGCTGTATCGAACTAAGCCAATATAAAGAGTCACAGAATACCGACGACGTTAATTTCAACGATAACCAATCACAAGACAACCTTGATTCACCGAATGAAACAAACAATCAAAACGCGGTGATTAAAGACTATTCTGGCTTACAGGCGATGCTTGCCAACAGAATGAAGTATCAAAGGGGTTTCCACGGTTATGACATTTTCATATCAACCCATGATTTGAATATGAGTGGAGAAGAGTTTGTGGGGCTGGCTCGACGCTACTTGGCTGCCGCTGAACGTCTTTCTGATTAAGGTTTACCAGTAAGTTCACACACAATAAAAAAGCTTAGCTTTCAGGACAAAAGCTAAGCTTCATTTTCAATCAATCGACACAAATAATCGGTTGTAAAATCAAAGATTTAATTAGTACAGAGGCATTTCATCTGCGACGAACGGGTTTGATGCACGCTCGCGACCGAATGTCGATTCAGGACCATGGCCCGGAACGAATGTTACGTCACTGCCTAGTGGCCAAAGCTTAGTCTTGATTGAAGCGATAAGCGTATTGAAGTCACCTTGTGGGAAGTCAGTACGGCCAATTGCGCCGTTAAACAACACATCACCCACAAACGCTAAACGAGCTTGCTCACTGAACAGTACAACGTGACCTGGCGTGTGGCCCGGCGTGTGAATCACATCAATCACTTGATTACCAAAAGTGACTTTGTCGCCCTCTTCTAACCAAGTGTTTGGTTCAAAAGCTTTACACAGTGGGAAACCAAACATCTGACTTTGATTCTCTAGACCTTGTAGCCAGAAGTTGTCTGCCTTATGCGGGCCCACAATTTCAACCTTCAAGATCTCAGCAAGTGGTACCGTACCGCCAACATGATCTAAGTGACCGTGCGTCAGTACCAAGTTCACAACCTTAACACCGAGTTCTTCAATGATAGCCGCGAGTTGTTGAACATCACCGCCCGGATCGACAACGATGCCTTCCATGGTTTCATCACACCACACAATCGAGCAGTTCTGAGAAAAAGAGGTAACAGGTACAACTTGATACTTAAGAGACATATACAAACCTTAAAGAGCGAATCTGGTGAACAACTCGAATATCGCTATGTTATTGGCAACAAACCCAACAATAACAAACTAAACAGCAACAAACTGAGCAGCAATAAACCGAATTATTAGAACAAACTGAAATTTGGGCAAACTATGACATTGGATGTCTACTTTGACAAGTGCCTACCGTATCACTCAATAACTCAGCTTAGCTCTACCAGCTGCGAACTGGACCAGTATCAATGTGGATGAAGTTACTACGAGCGTAATAACCAACACCACCTGCTTGCAGACTTTTAGCTACGTCTCTCAGTTCCTTTAAATCAACACCATCGATACGAAAATCGATCGCTTTACCAAGCATGTGATAGCTCTTTTTAGCGACACCACTCGACTTAGAGCGCAACGCTTCGTTGGTTGCTGGAGAGCGGTAGCCAGAGATGATTTGAACTTCTTTTTGAATACCCAGTACATTTTGAATCTGAGTGATCTGATCAAACAGGTTCTTATCCATTGGATGAATCTCATTGCGGCGGAAGTCACGGCACAGTTTGCTAAGGCGTGCCATCTCGTCACCAACATAGTTAGTGCCATCGAAATAACAAGTCTCTAATCGTTCACCAGTGTGAAGATTGTTCATGCTAATCGTTCTTGGTTGATCCGGGTATGAAGCGAAAGCGATAGAAGGAGTAAGAGAGGCGACTACAGCAGTACCACCAGCGTAAGTCAGAAACTGACGGCGTGAAAATAAACTTTGAGACATACAGCAAAAAACCAATTAGATCGAACGAAAAATGCACGATACATAATGGAATTTGCTGCGTCAACGTACAAAAACCGTGCAAAACGTTAGTATTTGTAACCTTTGCACGGTTAGTTATTGATACTCATTATAATTTTATCAATAGAAGCTTGGTTGTCATTTTTCAGTCAAGATCACCTTTCTTGACCATATTTCAATCAACCGCCCTCTTTATCATATTGGTAGATATCACCGCGGTATTGTATGCCTCCTTCTTCAAACAACACGGTTTGATAAATGATATGCACTGGAATTCGCTTCTTGAGACGAACCTTAGTATTGGGCGCAAGTTCATCATCCTGATTCGGCACTTTCTTTACCTTAGTCGCAAATAACAACTCCGCGAGTTCCTCGGCATGCTCAACACGAATACAACCAGAGCTATAGGCGCGGAAGTCATCGTTAAACAAGCTTTTACTTGGGGTGTCATGGAGATAGATGGCTCGCTTGTTGGGCGTATTGAACTTATACAAACCCAATGCGTTACTAGAGCCTGCTTGCTGGCGCATTCGATAAGGAAAAGAGCTAAAGTTAATCGTTTGCCAATCTATCTCGGTAGTATCGACAGTTTCCATCGAACGCCAACCATCGATCACTTGAAAATTGTGTGTTTCAAGATAACTCTCGTCGGCTTTTACTTTAGGCAAGATATCTTTAACCATGATTTTCCATGGCACGTTCCAAGTCGGATTTAAGATAACCGAATCAAGCTTTATCTCTAAGAGTGGTGTTTTTCTCGATTTTCTCCCAACCACAACTTTAGATTCAAAAACCTCTTCCCCATCTTCCCAATACTTCATATCAAAACTAGGTACATTCACCACAATCAGTGAGTCTCTATTTCTTGGCCATAAGCGGGCACGCTCGGCGTTCAATGCTAGGGAAGTAAGTCGATCATCAAAGCCCATATTGATCCATTTGATCGTGTCTGGCCCGATGATCCCATCATCCGTAAGACCGTGCATGCGTTGGAAAGATTTAATCGCCTTTTGCAGATCTCGATCGAACTTGGGAAAATCGACCGCGATCATCGAGGTATCAACACCAACCAAAGCAATGCGCTCAACAAGAACCGTCTTGTCTGAAAGCTCGTCACCCAAGCGCTTCAAACCTTTCTGTCTATATCGTTCAATATTGAGTTCAGAGGCGGTTTCTAACACCGAATAGGTTGCTTTGAATTGGTCAAAATCCCCAACAGGCGGCGCGTAAGACAACACCATCTCCAATAAGTAATCATTGGCAACGCTGCTTTTTAAGCTCATCAGAATATGCGGAGAAGGCGCAGGTAATTTGGAATGCAACTTGCCCGAGAAGTACCAATCTTTACCGGCAAGCGGCGCATTTTCAACGTAGCTCAGGTAGTAGATAAAAGTATCGGTGAGTAATATGTCCAACTCTTGCCATTGAGCATGGGATTGATAGTGACGAATTTGCTTGAGTTGTCGATCGAAGAGTGGTGCCATTTGAGCTTGTTCGAGAAGCGACAATTGAAATTCAAACGCCTTAACAAGTTCAGGTGAATCCCAAAGAATAGGCAGAGACGAGTCTTGATAAATACTCTGGGTAAGCTCTGGATAAATCAGCATAAAAGAGAGCTCCGAATCAGCCGGAATAAATCGGCTCTCGTCAGAACTCGTATAGCTCCATGCGTGCACAGAAACTAGAACTAATAATCCACAGAAGTATTTTGCGAACATGCTTAACTCCATCACCAACCATCTCATAAGTATGGCAAAGAAATCGGAGTAAGCATGTTATTTTTAAGAGGCTTTATAAATCAGATTGAACTCCAATGGTTATCCCACTGGACCGATGATTGTTGAGTTGATTTCTCATAAGGCTTGCTCTGGCTTACCACACTTCCCGCCCCAGAGCTTAATCGAAACTCACCATCAAGCAGCACAGCGCCAGAAGCATCAGATAATGCAGAGAGTTCTACTAACTCTTTGGTTTCTTTAGACCAAATACCGTAGCAGTTGCCTCTTGGCGAAGTCGCAATAATCCAATCATCTGACGCCGCAATACTGGCGATATAGTGATTGAACCTTGCCCATTGCTCTGGCTCTGCGTTCAGTGATTCAAACTTTCCGCCTTTAGTATGCATCGCCAATAGCGAAGGATACTCATCTGGTTCACCACGATATTGCTGGCCACAAAGCACGGATTCAGCACCATCATGGGCTAAGTGTCGAATGCTCAGCTTCTTATCCAACAATTCAACCTGATCAAGTAACACACCTTCAGGAGAAACATAACTCAAGCTCGGCTGCATCGAATCGAGGTTTTTCGGTGTTCTACCATCAGTATGAACGCCACCAACGCCGATCGCGAGATTACCATCCGGCATGATGATCACTTCATGAGGCCCAATACCAAAACCGCTGAACTCTTCGACCTTACGATAGCCTTGCGCGACATCGTAAACGCCAATCACACCTTGGCTGCTGTCCGTTTTCCCTTCAGTGGCATACAGTAAGTTGCCATCTAATGAGTAAACGCCATGACCATAGAAGTGACGGTTGTTACCTTTGACGACCATTTTGATCTGCTGACCGTTTTTATAGTCAAACACCATAAAATAGTCACCAGGACGACGAGCAAAAACCACCGCATGCGATGAGGTTGGGCAAATCGCGACGCCATGGCCACGATTGGGGATGGGAAGTTGGCTCAGTGGCATGCCAAATTCGTCAGCCACAACTGCAGAATATTGACCACGACCATTAAGCGCACAACCAATCAGTTGGGGATCGTTCGACGCACTCGCCTCATCCTTTCGACTCGCACAGCCAAATGGAAGTAATGGAACAGTTGCACAACCCAGTGCAGCCTTGAGTAACGTTCTTCGCGTAATATCAGTCACCATCGGTAGCATTGAATCCTATTACCACGCCAAGCTCTATCGCTACTTCTTCATGAATCAGGTACTTCAAACGTTCTAGTTTGTTGTATTGAGTCAGCACATCTCGGTAGCCTTCTTTGCTCTGTAGGAGAGTAAACAAGCTAGAATCTGTCGGCCAAGTATCTAACGTTAACGTGAACTGGGCTGCAACACGATCGGCAAGGTCATTTAAGCCCTTCTCTCTCAATAAACCATCAAGACCACTACCATCTGCTAAGTACAATTTCTCTAGCGCCGCTACGTTCGCTTTCAGCTGAGTCATTGAGGTTTGAGCGCGCCATGATTCTGAGAAGTAAGGACGCGGATGACCAATTTTCGCCATCGGGCGACTCAGCTTTTTCATGCTGTAATCAAGTTGGTTGGTCAATAAAGCGATGTATTCAGACTCCCAACGAGTCTCGTCTAGCGCTAACCAAGGGTTAACCTGCCATGCCTCAGCAATAGAGGCCGATTTCATTGCCAAGTTTTGTGCGATCGCTTGTGAAGATAGACAACCAGACGCTTTGTCTTGCAGTAATGGAGATTGCTCGTCGTACAGAGACCACTCCAAGGCGCCAAGCCCTTGAACAGTCACACTCTGCTGTGCGATTTCATCTTGTGACCAAGCTTTATCTTGCTGAGTCAGTTGACGCATTTTTAGACCTGTGGTGTTCTTTTTGTCTGGCCAAAACTGAACATTCCAGCTCTGTTCCAATGCCGCTGTTGGGCCTCTTTCTTGTCCTTGCAGTGCCATCCAGCTGTTCATGGTGAGCTGCCACTGATTTTCCAACGCATCCAGCTCAATATTGTTGGTTTCACAGTAACCCTGCATCAAGACTTCCAGCTCACCGGCTTGCTTAGCGAATAGCACGGCTGAATCAAACTCTTGTTGATACACGCTACGGCTGATATGAGCAGTCGTGTCTGCTTGATAAGAGACACCGTTAACCTCAGATGAAGCCGTTTGCTCACCCGATGACTGGCAGCCTGCCATGATTAATACCGACAAGGGCATTAACAAAAATTTATGTGCCATGCTGTTACCTTACTTCCTAGTTTTTCTTTTAATTATATGAGTTCAATAAATATGAAACGACCGCTGGCCTCGTATCCCTACAAGTTCAGCGGTAGTCAGTCTTTTGTTAGCGGTTTTCTTAAGTAACTAAGCCGTTGGCTTAACTGAATTCAAGACAGCCTATAATGAGTCCAAAAACGCTAGTAGTGCTTCGCGTTCACTGCTACTCAAAGCTAATACTTTTTGTTTTGCCATTTCTGCTTCACCACCATGCCAAAGTACCGCTTCCATAACGTTTCTTGCGCGACCGTCATGAAGTAAGAACGTATGACCGTTCACTTCTTTGGTATAACCTAATCCCCAAAGTGGTGTGGTACGCCACTCTTGACCATTGGCAAGATACTCAGGGCGATTGTCGGCTAAGCCTTCTCCCATATCGTGCAGTAACATATCGGTATATGGGCTGATTAGCTGTTTAGACAACGCAGGTAAGCCTTCACGTTCTGCTGTGCGAATTTCAGCTTGGTGGCAACTTTGGCAACCAATAGCTTTAAACAGTTTTTTACCTTGAACAACCGCAGGCTTATCAACGTTGCGACGAATTGGAACCGCCAAATGCTGCGAATAGAACTCAACAAAATCTAGGATATTATCGCTGACTTCAGGTTCACCACCATTTGGAAAATCATCACAGGTTGATTGAGCTGATGTGCAGTTTTCGTTCGGGAACAAACTGCTTGTTAAGCCCAAATCGCCGTTAAATGCTGCAGCATTTTGTTGCATTAGGTTTGGCTGTCCGGCTTTCCAACCAAATCGACCCAACGCCATTTCGTTAGTTTGAACATCAAGAACATAATTGGCTTTGCCTGTTACGCCTTGGCTGTCCGCAGCTTGTTGCTTCGCGAAGCCAAGAATCGTTTCTTGTGGGATGCTCTCAAGCAGACCAAGACCAATCATTGGCGGCGCCACTCGAGCTGAAAACTCGGTCTTAGGATGCATCTCGCCGAAAGCAAGTTCAGTAATATTTAAAGTGGGTTTACGCAGAGTAACGACGGTGCCGTCTTTGAATTCAACAGGAACATCCGTGTAGCTAATGTTCACTTTGCCCTCTGGTTTTACACCTTGAAGCGCAAAATCTTGTAGCTGACCGCCGTACGTCGGCTCTGGAATTCCACCATCTCGAATGAAGGCTTGTCGCTGCTCAGGCGTTTCAGCCGGAATGCTTAAACGAACCAACATGGATACTGCGTTCTCATCTCCTTCTTCTGGCGCGTGACCACGACCATCTTTGATGTGGCAGTTTTGACAGCCGTTAGTATTAAATAGTGGTCCTAACCCATCACGAGCATCGGTTGATGACGGTGCAGGAACCCAAGGGTTTCTAAAGAAGCTATTACCTACGCTGAAATCCAAGCGCTTACTCATTGGTAGATTGGCTGCGGGAAGGGAAAAAGCGTTCGCTCCTTCTTTCTTCACGGTCGTTTTGCCGCCAGAGTAGGTTTCATGAGCGTGTAATGGAGATACGAAAAACAGTGCGGTTAATAGTGAGGCTGAGAGATACGACTTCATACATTGCCTTGCTGTGTTTTTGATTTTAGTTTTTATGTGGGTGTGGCTTTCTTGAGGATCAAACAATTAAGGGCTCAATCAGAGCCCTTACATTTGTGTCGGCTCGGGTTCTTAGAACTCGTGATCCGCTGTGTCTGGGTTTAGGCTATCAATGCCAATCACACCCGCAGCACGCTCAATAGCCGCTGTTTGAGACACTAGCGCAACAATTGTTTTGTTTACTAGTGCATTACCCGCAGCGTTGTCAGCAGCGATTAGCTGATCGAAGTGCTGGTTGTTTTTCTCTGCAGACGTTACTAATTCGCCTACTTGTGCACGTGCTAGGTCAAACTGCTTTTGAATCTCTTTCGCAGCTTGCTCATCTTTTTGCTCTACTAGGTCGAACAGGCTTGGGCCGGAAAGCAGAGTACCGTCTTCACGCTTGTATAGACCCGTGTAAACGTTGTAGATGCCTTGCTCGTTGTAGTAGTGAGAGTTGTGCGTGTTATCAGAGAAGCAGTCGTGCTCATCTTCAGTAGAGTTAGCTTCTAAAGCCACCTTCATACGCTCACCAGCAAGCTCACCAAGAGACAGTGAACCCATGCCGAATAACATTTTACGTAGGCCGTTTTCGCTAGATTCAGAAAGCAGTTCTTGACGGTAGTTGCCTTTCTCGCCTTCAGCCCACTGCTTTTCCATCCATTCTAGGTCTTGGATAAGTAGCTCAGCAGATGCTTTTAGGTATGCGCCACGACGGTCACAGTTGCCGTTAGTACACTCAGCGCCAACAACGAAATCAGTGTAAGCACGCTCACCTGCACCGCTGTTTGTACCGTTTAAATCTTGGCCCCAAAGTAGGAATTCAATTGCGTGGTAGCCAGACGCTACGTTCGCTTCAGAACCACCGATCTCGTTCAAGTCTGCGATTAGCTCAGGGGTGATGTTGGTTGCATCAACGGTAGTCTGACCAATTTGGAAAGTCTTGTTAGCCACGATGTTTGCGCTAGCGCCTTCGTTACCAAGTTCATATTGGTAATCAGTCGAAACATAATCAATCAGGCCTTCATCAAGTGGCCATGCGTTCAGTTGGCCTTCCCAATCATCAACAACAGCGTTGCCGAAGCGGAAAACTTCTGACTGTTGGTATGGTACGCGAGACTCAAGCCAAGCTTGTTTTACTTGTTCGAAGTTGCCAGCAGAAGGAGAAGCTAAGAAGGTATCAATAGAAGAGTTCAACGCTTTAGCTGTAATTACTGAATCTGCAAACACTGCATGCGCAATATCTGCGTAATGTTCTACAACTTGATCTTGAGTTACTGCTGCGAAAGAAGAAGCAGAGGCAAAAATGAGTGACGAAGTTACGGCTTTTGTCACTAAAGATTTAATGGTCATGAAGCATCCTTGTTGAGCTTTAAATTATTATTCGTAGTAATAGTGCAAACCATTATCATTTGCACTACGGATTCAAATAATACAAACTTACAATTTTATTGCAAGATAAATACAAAAAAACCTCACATATGTGAGGTCTTTAAACATTTTTATGTTAAGCGTAACAAAGAGGCTAATCAGATATCCAGATTATGCTTACCGTGTGAGACTTTTGCCTTCAGGTAGCTTTCATTACCCGATTTGATATGAGCAGAGGTATTCACCACTTCTTCAATCTCAATACCAAAAGATTTTAGCTCATTGATCTTCTTAGGGTTGTTGGTGACTAAGCGGATTTTTGTAGTACCTAAGGCGCGTAGCATTTCAGCAGCTTCAGTAAAATCGCGTAGGTCATCGCCAAAACCTAGGTGGTTGTTGGCTTCATAGGTGTTCATGCCTTCGCTTTGCAGACGGTACGCATCGATTTTGTTGTACAAGCCAATACCACGACCTTCTTGGCGTAAGTAAAGAATCACCCCACCCGTCTCACCCATAATTCTAATGGTTTCGTCTAACTGCTCGCCACAGTCACAGCGAGAAGAATGGAAAACATCACCAGTCAGGCACTCAGAGTGCATACGAACAAGAGGTATGTCTTGTGTCTTGTCTGCTGATTTAAATATCACAGCAACATGCTCTTTATCTGTTTTCAATCCATGAAAAGACAGAAGTTCAGCATCTATACTGCTTGTTACCCCTACTTTGAAATCTATTCTGGCACGCACTTCCGCCATAGCTATACTCACTTGAAAATTCGATGTATTTAACAACACTACATTATATGTCTAGGCAATATTTTGTAGCTAACTATCTAATGATAGACACTATGAGGCTGTTAACAATTTTTTTCAAGGTCGACCTCGTACAAATTGTTATAATATAACAATTATTTTTCACATAAGAAAAAACCCCACATTGGGATGACCAACATGGGGTTATAAATTAATCAGTTGCGGCTAAGACTACGATTTTTTACAGAACGATCAACTTACTTGAGTTTGCTTCCAGATGACAAGCTGAACCCAAGCGTTCTCTAATTCGGTTAACTCTTCTTGAGTAAGCGTAGAAATGCTCGACTTTGCACTGTATTTTTCTGCCCATTTATCAGATCGGACATGAGTATGGAACTCTTTCTTTAAATTTGAGATTACGTTATCCACAGATACATCCTTATATAGCAGTGCTTAGCCTTTATAATCAGTCAATGTTACAAAATACAGGTCAATTGGTAAACAGTAATACACAATTTTTATGAGCTCTTCCTAACACTTTTTACTGATAAATATATAAATAAGAGAAATGATAGGCTCGGTAGCAACCAAAGTAATAGATTTGAAACCTTCATCGCCGGCTTATAAAGTACAAATTCACCAAATCTTTCCGTCATATATCGAGTAATCTCATTATTACTCTTCCCTGCTTTCACCATATTGAACACAACAAGGCGTAAGTCTTTTGCTATTGGTGAGTTGGATTCAATCAGATTTTGGTTTTGACATTGTGGGCAGCGTAACGTTTTCGCCAAGCTAATAGCACGTTGCTGTTGTTCTGGGTTTTCAAACTCAAACAGTTCAACTTGAATACTCGTCTCTTTATTACTGGCAGTAAACAGATCTTCAGCCATGGTTGAAAGGCTAATCACTAAAAGAGCTGACAGCATAAACAAGGTTTGTACTAGAGACTTCATCATCCATTCACACCATCAAAATACATCGCAAGTTCATCTTTCCATACCATTTCATTAATCACGCCCAATAGCTTTTTAATGATCTGGCCATTAGCATCAACCAAATACGTTTCAGGTGTGCCGATTACGCCCAACTCTAATGCTAACTTGCCTTGAGGGTCACTGATCACGGTTGAGTACGGGTTGCCATCGTTCGATAACACGTTAATCGCAGCCCCAGAGTTATCTCGATAATTAAGCCCAACGATGGGAATGCCTTTATCGTGAAGTTGAAGCAAAAATGAATGTTCGGTTTTACATATCCCGCACCAAGATGCCCATACATTAACCAGTTGATAAGGGTGCTGCGTGACATCAGTAAGCGTAATTTTCTGCTGACCATTGACGCCTTCACTATTCACTAACGCAGTCGATGTAAATTCTGGAAATGCCCTTTGTTGTTCAGACACAATGGTCGACTGCTGCTTATTATCAAGCGCAAAGACAAATCCCAGCACCACAATCAATGCTAAGGCAATTAGAGTAATTAGCTTGTTACGAACGCTGGTATGCATACTGTGACGCCTTAACGGTTTTCTTTTTACGATGAGTCAATGAGAGCAAAGCGCCGATAATGGAGAACAGCCCACCAAACCAGATCCAGCGCGCATACGCCTTATACTGAACACGAAATGCGTAAGCGGTGGAATCGACTTTCTCGCCCATGGTGATATAAACATCGCCATGCCAGAACCACTTCATTGCAGGCTCACTCATGTTCATAACACGAACTTGGTAGTGTCTTCTTTCTGGCGCGATGGAAAAGCTTTGCTCGCTAGCATCTAATTCGAGTATCGCTTTTTCTGCAGTAAAGTTGGAGGCGACATAGAGCTCGGTATCACGATGAGAGAGCGTCCAACCCATAAACTCAACCTCTTCACCTGGGCTCAATTTGTAACTTCGCTCAAATGAATGGTAACTGTTCATCGCGGCACCTATCGCTAACACTGAAACCCCAACATGGGCAAAGGTCATCACCCAGACTTTACGTTGAAACTTGGAACTGCGCGTTACTGCCAAGCCATACACATGAGTGAGTAAAACCCAAAATGCGAGTGACCATGTCATCAGCACCATCACTTGGACCTTCTCTACTTGCAAAGCGTAACAGACAAACCCGAGGCAAATAGATGCTAGAGCGATCAACGTAATAACGCCTTTCGATGCTTGAGGCTTAATACTCAGCAATGGGGCAAGGCCGACGACAGCCAACGCAAGCAAAGCCAAAGGTGCAATCAAGAGATTAAAGTAAGGTGCACCGACCGAGATATTTCCCAGTCCAAGCAGTTCAAATACCATGGGATAAAACGTGCCGAACACTACGACAGCAGTCGCGAGAACAAAAATAAGCACCGCAACTAAGCTCAAAAAGCTTTTGCTCGCAAAGCTAGTGATTGGATTCGACTCGAAAGATTCACCACGAACAATAAGAAGAGAAAACGAACTCACTAACACCAAAACCAGTATCAGCAACAGCGCGATACCTTTGGTTGGGTCAACAGCAAAAGCATGAACGGAAGTGAGGACGCCAGATCGAACAATAAAAGTACCGAGGATACTTAAACAAAACGTAATGAAAGCAAGGCTAAGTGACCACTTCAGCAACTGTTGCTTGCCTTTAGCAACACCCAAACTGTGCAATAGAGCGGTTGATGTTAGCCAAGGTAATAGGCTGGCATTTTCTACCGGGTCCCAGAACCACCAACCACCCCACCCTAACTCGTAGTATGCCCACCAAGAACCAAGAATGATCCCTGCGGTTAAAAAGATCCAAGCGACCAAACAACAACTGCGACAATGAGCGACCCAATCGAACTCAATCGGATCCACCAGCAAAGCGGCCACAGCAAATGCCAAGACCACAGAGAAACCAACATAACCCAAATACAACAGAGGCGGATGGAATATCAAACCAACGTCTTGCAGCATTGGGTTAAGGTCACGCCCTTCAAGTGGCAAGGTCGAATTCAGTTCAAATGGGTTCGAAGCAAATAAGGTAAACCATGCAAATATCGCGAGTAACACATTCATCACCCACAATACGTGGCTCTGATACTCAGAAGAATATTGCTTTTGTAGGGCAATCACACCCGACCAACAGCTAATGGTTAAGACCCAAAATAGCAATGAGCCTTCATGTCCAGCCCACACAGCGGCCATTTTGAAGAAGGTGGGTAATTGAGTATTGGAGTGTTCTGCAACATAGAGGATGGAAAAGTCGTCACCTACAAAGGCATAGCCAAGTAAAACGATAGCGCCAATGGAAAACAAAGCGCTAGAGAGGGAGAAACTGCGAATTAAAGCCACATTTTGTGCTTGTTTAGTTAGCATTTGATACATCGAATACACAGCGATAATGCTGCTGAGAACAGCGACCAAAATTAAACTAAACAGCCCCAAAGAACCGACCATATCACCTCAATCAGGCTCTACCTAAGCAGAACCAAGTTAAACCATTATTGGCATTGATTGCTCAACTAGCTGATGTAACTCAACTAGCTATTGCTACTCAGCGAAAAGAAATTTAGTGAGCAGATGTTTAGTATCCAACATCCACTCACTTATAACCTTGAGCGAAATTAAGCTAACGTTAATTGTCCTGCATAAAGGACAAACGTTCTTAGCATTAATACGCCCATCAGACTCAATGAAGTAACAGAGAAAATATACACAGTACTATGGCGAACCGATGCTGGTGTCACGGCGTTAAGCAACAAGGGTAAAGCCATACCCACACCAATTACGCCATACCAGAACCAACTTGCCCAGAAACCACCGCCAATCGCGTTCCATACTGCCTGCTCACTTTGACCACCAGCAAATATCAACCCAGTGAAGAAAGTAACAAGGACAAACAGTTCAAACATAACAACAGGACGTTCGAAGCCGTGGATCCAAGAAATACTCGCACTATGCGGAGACTCCTTAAAGACCAACACACCAAATAAAATACATGCCGCCGCTCCCGAGGATAAACTCGAGAATAAGAACAATATCGGCAACACTGGGTTATTCAGCATTGGGAAGGTATTTAGCGCAGAGAGTAAGAAGCCAGTGTAAGCCGCAAGTAATAGCGCAAGCACAGCTAAGAATATTTCAAAAACATTCTCAAAAGATTCTAATTTGCCAATCCAGTTACTGACAAAATCGAGTCGCCCTTTTAACCATGCTTGATCACTCAAGAATACGGCAATCTGATTTCGGAATATAATGCCGATCCAAACAAATAGGATCACCATATACACTTGGAATAAGATCACACCCATCGACATCACTGACGTCGGATTATAAAAGATCATGATCTTCCAAAATGATAGTGGTTTCGTCAGGTGGAAAACCAAGATCAATAAACCTGAGATGATCCCGAATGGTGCTAGAAAAGCCGTTGCCTTTAATACACCATTATTCGCTGGATCGTCCTCAATCACCTTTCTCTTAAGGTAAATCGAGATCATCACTGCACCCGCTGACATACCCGCCAAAAACAGATAGATAGCAATGATCCAGTCCCAAACCACGGTACCTGATTGAAACGCTGTATCCCATGCACTCATAATCAAATCTCCCCTTTTTGGTGTGGCACTTTATAGAGTTTTGGCTGAGTTCCTAGATAAGCCTTATCTCTGTAAACCACTTCAGATTTAAGTACCTGGTTTATCTCGCTCTTAGGGTCATTTAAGTCGCCAAATATCAGCGCATTGGTAGGGCAAGATTCAACACAAGCAGGTAATTTACCTTGCGCAAGATTGGTATCGCGGCAGAAGTTACATTTGTCGGCCGACTTATTCTTAGGATGGAAGAAGCGCACTTGATATGGACAAGCTAGCAGGCAATAACCACAGCCGACACACTTCTCTTTATGTACATCAACAATTCCTGTCTTCTCATCTTTATAGGCGGCGCCTGTTGGGCAAACCATCACACAAGGTGCATTATCACAATGTTGACAAGAGTTACGAGTGAAACGGTAATCAACATTTGGATATTCACCTTGAGGTTCGCTCTTTATGATTTCTAAGCGCGATACGCCTTCAGGCACTTTGTTTACTTCACGACACGCCTCAGTACAAGCAGTACAGCCAATACAAGCGGTTTCGTCATGAACCATTCCGTAACGCTTGGTGCCATCTTCCTGAACATTAGCCAGCGTTTTGCGGCTTGTAACCGCTGCAGTACCTGCAACACCAGTTGTGAAAATAACGGCACCCGCGCCAGCTAAAAAGTTTCTTCTTGAGCAGCTCATAGATTACTCCCCTTCTTTCTTCTGGTTGAAGTCTGAATGGCAATCCACACACAGCTTGATGGTTTGCTTTTTATCTAAGCCAAGCACCTTCGCTTCACTCGCATGCACATCGTGACAGTTTGAACACGTTAAGTTTTGTGCGTGTACGTCATGAGTCCAACTCGCTTCGCGCAGATCATCAGGCTTATGACAATCTATACATTGGCTGTTGGCATCTAGGATTAAGCTAGGATCGAGGAAAACCTTTTCGGTTCCGGGTTGTGATTGAGCCGCGCGATACTTCACCACCTCAGGTGCACCATCACGGTGATCGGGGCCAATAGAACTATGACAATCTGTGCAATTCACTTCACGGCCAAGCAAAGCGTGCGCACTCTCACCATGTGAACCAAATACCGTTTCTTTAGAATCTTTATGGCATTGGACACACTTGTAATCTTTGTCACGTATTAATTCGACTTCATGTCTTGTTGACTCTCCTACTGGCGTAACAGCAGGCTCTGCAACAGCATGAATGGAATAACCATAGAGGCAGAATGCTAGAAGGGATTTAAGCATTATGACTATGGCCAATTTAATATTGCCCATTTTATCCTTTCCTTATACCGGCATTATTTAACTCTCAACTAAATAATATTCCGGTTAAACAAAAGTACCCTTAAACGATATTATTACCGCTTAAATGATATCAATTCTTATTTTGGATAAGCCACAACGCTTTCTATATTTAGAATATACCCCTAATTAGGTAAAGCGAAATATACAAAGGGTAATATGTGAACACAATCACCCTATTTATAGTGAGGGCATGTCGGGTAATTGTTTGTTATATATGATAATAATTCTCAATAAGACCAGTCTAACTTGATGTCCACATACCCCTTTAGGGTTATATAAACTTCAACGTGATTGAAGTCACTGTCATTAATTGATCTAAAACATGCAAACATCCGACACGTAACAAAATGTGTTTATTTATGAATTAATATAAACAGCAATTCTCCAGTTCTTAATTTGAATAGCAAACTCACAACGCTTGGTATAAAAATCAGTATATTGGAGATATCACTGTGAAAAAGCACTGGATACGTAATTCCGTCACAGCACTATTAATGGTTAGCGCATCACTAGCAAGCGCGACCAGTTTTGCTGCGTCTGAACAAAAAGAAATTGGTGATCCTCGTAACGACCAGTTCGAGCAAAACCACCCAGATCAATATCATTCATGGAGACAAACGTCAGAGAGCGAAGCCATTGAAGACGCACTAAAAGAAGATCCAAACATGGTTATTCTATGGGCGGGCTACGGTTTCGCGAAAGACTACAACAAAGCCCGCGGCCACTTTTATGCGGTTGATGATGTAAGACAAACCCTGCGTACTGGCGGACCAACCGACGAAAATTCAGGCCCAATGCCAATGGCGTGCTGGAGCTGTAAAAGCCCAGACGTAGCACGCGTTATTGAAGAGCGTGGTGAAGACGGCTACTTTGAAGGTAAATGGGCTCGTCTTGGCAGCGAGATAGTCAATCCAATTGGTTGTGCCGACTGTCACGATACTCAAAGTGAAGGCTTTAAAAATGGCGAACCTGCACTAAAGATCACTCGTCCTTATGTTGAACGTGCGTTCGATGCGATTGGGAAGAACTTCGAAGAGCAAGGTCGCTTTGATCAGCAAGCCTCTGTGTGTGCTCAGTGTCACGTGGAATACTACTTCACGGGTCCAACAAAAGGTGTGAAATTCCCTTGGGATAAAGGGACGCGTGTTGAACAGATGGAAGAGTACTACGATCAGATTGGTTTTAAAGATTGGACACATAAAGTCTCTAAAGCACCAATGCTAAAGGCTCAGCACCCAGGTTACGAAACTTGGCGTGAAGGTATTCACGGTAAGAACAACGTCGCTTGTGTTGACTGCCACATGCCTAAAGTGACGAAAGAAGACGGTACCGTTTACACCGACCATAAAGTAGGTAACCCGTTTGACCGCTTCGAAGACACTTGTGCTAACTGCCATACTCAATCTAAAGAGACCATGCGTAACATCGTTTCAAGCCGCAAAGCTCAAGTACTAAACATGAAGCTGACCGCTGAGAAACAAATCGTAGCCGCTCACTTTGAAGCAGGCGCAGCATGGGAAGCAGGCGCAACAGAACAAGAGATGGCACCTATCTTACAAGATATTCGTCATGCGCAATGGCGTTGGGACTACGCTATCGCATCTCATGGTGTTCACATGCACGGGCCTGAAGTAGCCCTAGAGGTTCTTGGAACGGCGGTTGACCGCGCAGCAGACGCGCGAACTAAGATTGTTCGTCTACTTGCGAAGAAAGGCATTACCGATCCAATCGAGATTCCAGATATCTCAACCAAAGAAGCCGCTCAGAAAGCGCTAGGAATGGACATGGATAAGATGAATGCTGAGAAGCAACACTTCTTAGACACCGTGGTTCCTAAGTGGGAAGAGCAAGCTGAAAAGCGTGAAGCTAACTACGAATACTAGTTCCTTCAAATAGACCAATAAGATAAAACCAGTCACACTGTAAAGGTGTGGCTGGTTTTTTAGATTTGGGCGCACTCAACCGTCCCAATTTCACATTACCTTTTAGCTAATTCAAGGAACAAAGAATGAAGCACTTACTTTCGCTTTCGGCATTATGCATCGCATTAACAAGTTCAGGACTTCACGCCTCAGAACGAGCAGAAACAGGGTGGGAAATGATTGAGGAAGGTGCGCTGGTCGTTGATGTCAGGACACCAGGAGAGTTCAAGCAAGGTCATCTGGACAATGCGATTAACTACCCTCTTTCTGAAGTCGCTACGCACTTTGCCAGCATAGACAAAGCTCAACCTATCGTTTTGTATTGCCGCAGTGGTAACCGCTCAGGACAAGCTTACCAGTATTTGAAAGCTCAAGGGTTTACACAGATCCACAACGCTGGCGGTTTAATTGAGATGCAAGAAAGCAAATAATCTCGAAATTACAGATAGTGCCCGTTTAACGGATCATTTGCTTAGCTTGGTTGATCGAATGGATGATAGAGACACGATCAATGCCTTTCTGGTTAGAATCGAGAATTTGAGTCCAAGCATCGATCGCTTGTTGGTAGCGCATACTGATGAAGTGATCGGTCGCTATCAACATCAATGCCGTACGATCGTTGGGATCAAGCTCCATGGATTGATTTAAGAGCACTTTCACATCATCACTCATCGCCTGTGAACTTAGGTAATACAAGGCGCTCGCTTTAGCTGCATAAAGCCCTGAAGGCGCCTGTGGGTCTAAACGAATCGCATAGTCGTAACAGGTAAATGCAGCATCAAACTCCCCTTTCTGCATATAAACACCACCAAGCTTAAACCAAAGGTCTGATTGATTAGGGTCTTGCTCCAGGCTCTGCTGAAGTTCATTTTGGAAATCTGTTGCTGTATAGCTGCTGTCGTCACTTGAAGTAAGTTGAGGGGCTTCTTGTTTCATCTGAGACCAAACCAGAATGCTGGCTAATATCGCCACACATGAAATAAGGAGGTTGCCTTTAAGATGACTGGTTTTTCTGTTTGATGCGATCACGATTGCCACTAGAAATAGGCTCATTAGCAGCAAAGCAATCAGTAACCAGATATCCATTCCATTCTCCTTTCATTGACGCTTTACTGTACCTTTTTCTCACTAAAACAATATTGATCGAGGTTTAGCTATTGGCTTTTAAACAAGTCACAGCCAAATTCTAGGTAATAAAAAACCGAGCACAATGGCTCGGCTTTTTGTCTCAACTTCTATTTATAGAAGTGAAAGATTACTCAGTGTCTTGCTCGCTATCAGAAGCGTCTGATGCTTGCTCTTCACTTGATTCAGAAACGACTGCTGCTTCAGCGTTTGCTACTTCAGCTTCGCCTTCAACAACCTCAGCTTCTTCTACTTCGTCGATACGTTGTAGACCTACAACGTTCTCGTCGTCAGAAGTACGAATCAGTGTTACACCTTGAGTGTTACGACCAACTTGGCTCACTTCCGCAACGCGAGTACGTACTAGCGTACCTGCGTCGGTGATCATCATCATTTCGTCGCCTTCTTCAACTTGAACAGCGCCAACAACTGGGCCATTACGTTCAGAGACTTTGATAGAAACCACACCTTGCGTTGCACGGCCTTTCGTTGGGTATTCAGCTAGTTCAGTACGCTTACCGTAACCGTTTTGAGTCACAGTTAGGATATCGCCTTCGTTAGAAGGAACAATCAGTGAAACCACTTGATCGTCTTCTGGAAGCTTCATACCACGAACACCAGAGGCAGTACGGCCCATTGCACGTACTTTGTCCTCGTTAAAGCGAACAACTTTGCCCGATTTAGAGAACAGCATGATGTCGCTATCACCGTTAGTGATGTCAACGCCAATCAGTGAATCGTCGTCACGTAGGTTAACTGCGATTAGGCCGTTAGCGCGTACGTTTGCGAATTGATCCAGTGATGTCTTCTTAACTGTACCGTCACCCGTTGCCATGAAGATGAATTTCTCGTTAGAGAACTCAGAAACAGGCAGGATAGCCGTAATACGTTCACCTTCTTCTAGAGGAAGAATGTTCACGATAGGCTTACCACGAGCAGTACGACTTGCTAATGGTAGTTGGTAAACTTTCAGACGGTATGTCTTACCACGAGTAGAGAAACATAGGATGTTATCGTGAGTATTAGCAACAAGCAGACGCTCAATGTAATCCTCATCTTTCATCTTAGTTGCACTCTTACCTTTACCACCACGACGCTGAGCTTCGTAGTCGCTTAGGATTTGGTACTTAACGTAACCTGCGTTAGAAAGCGTTACTACAACGTCTTCTTGAGCAATCAGCTCTTCCATGTCGATGTCATGAACTGCCGCTGTGATTTCTGTACGACGCTCGTCGCCATAGATTTCACGTACTGCTTCAAGTTCTTCACGGATAACTTCCATCAAACGCTCAGTGCTTGCAAGAATGTGCATTAGCTCAGCGATTTCTTCTAGAAGGGCTTTGTACTCGTCTAGAATCTTCTCGTGCTCTAGGCCAGTTAGGCGGTGAAGACGAAGTTCTAGAATAGCTTGTGCTTGTGTTTCCGTTAGGAAGTATTGACCATCACGGATGCCGTATTGGTCTTCCAACCAATCAGGACGAGCCGCATCAGTACCTGCACGCTCAAGCATTGAAGCAACGTTACCAAGATCCCAACCACGAGACACTAAACCAACTTTAGCTTCTGCTGGTGTTGGCGCGCTCTTGATCAGTTCAATGATTTCATCAATGTTAGCAAGTGCTAGAGACAATGCTTCAAGGATGTGTGCACGGTCGCGTGCTTTCTTCAATTCGAAGATAGTACGACGAGTCACAACTTCGCGACGGTGGTCTACGAAGCACTTAAGCATGTCTTTGATGTTGAACAACTGTGGTTGACCGTTATTCAACGCAACCATGTTGATACCGAAAGTCGTTTGCAGTTGAGTTTGAGCGTATAGGTTGTTAAGAACCACTTCGCCTACTGCATCACGCTTACATTCAATAACAATACGCATACCGTCTTTATCAGACTCGTCACGCAGTGCACTGATGCCTTCTACTTTCTTATCTTTAACCAGTTCAGCAATCTTCTCGATCAAACGAGCTTTGTTTACTTGGTAAGGGATCTCAGTAACGATAATGGTTTCTTTACCATTCTTCTCTACTTCGATATCCGCTTTTGAACGCATGTAAACCTTACCGCGGCCAGTCTTGTAAGCATCTACGATGCCTTTACGACCACTGATAAGTGCTGCTGTTGGGAAGTCAGGACCAGGGATATAGTCCATTAGCTCATCAATAGTGATATCTTCATTATTGATAAATGCTAAACAGCCATCAACAACTTCACCAAGGTTATGTGGTGGGATGTTGGTAGCCATACCTACTGCGATACCAGAAGCACCGTTTACCAATAGGTTAGGAATTTTTGTAGGAAGTACTGCTGGAATTTGTTCTGTACCATCGTAGTTCGGTACGTAATCCACAGTTTCCTTATCAAGGTCAGCCAGGAGCTCGTGAGCAATTTTCGCCATACGAACTTCGGTATAACGCATTGCAGCCGCGGAGTCGCCATCGATAGAACCAAAGTTACCTTGGCCATCAACTAGCATGTAACGCAGTGAGAACGGTTGCGCCATACGAACAATAGTATCGTATACAGCACTATCACCATGTGGGTGGTATTTACCGATTACATCACCTACTACACGAGCAGACTTTTTATATGGTTTGTTCCAATCATTACCTAGTACATTCATCGCGAACAAAACGCGGCGGTGTACAGGTTTTAGGCCATCACGCACATCTGGAAGGGCACGACCAACGATGACGGACATCGCGTAGTCTAGGTATGAACCTCTAAGCTCATCTTCAATATTTACGGGCGTGATCTCTTTCGCTAGATCGCTCATAGAGCCATTTTCCCTCTATAGTCAGATCGTATTTTTGAATACGTATAAGACCGAAAAATATAACACAAATTTACCTACGGAGGCATCACTTTCCCTCTCCTTTTACCATCTTGTGACCCTTGTAGCCAATCAATTGATGAGAAATTGCACCTCCGCATCATATCTTGCTGAAACATGGTCACTTTACATCCAATAAACTAGCAAAATTGTAGATCTTCTGGTCAGAGCGAAAAGGCAAGTTATAATGCCTGCAATTTCATGGATGCATTATTTAACTTGGAAATGCCGATTATGACTAAATCACAGAACGTAGACCCAGCAGAAATCAAAAAATTCGAAGACATGGCGTCGCGCTGGTGGGATCTGGAAGGCGAGTTTAAGCCTCTACATCAAATCAACCCACTGCGCCTAAATTACGTGCTAGAAAAGACCGAAGGTTTATTTGGTAAGAAAGTCCTCGATGTTGGCTGCGGTGGCGGCATTTTGGCTGAAAGCATGGCTGTTGAGGGCGCAGTAGTCATTGGCCTAGATATGGGTAAAGAACCGCTAGAAGTGGCACGTCTTCACGCATTGGAAACTGGCACCAAGCTCGATTACATCCAGAGCACCATCGAAGACCATGCAGAACAGAATCCACAAACTTACGATGTGGTGACATGTATGGAAATGCTAGAGCACGTTCCTGATCCACAATCTGTGATTAGTGCATGTTCAAAATTAGTGAAACCGGGTGGTCACGTGTTCTTCTCTACCTTGAACCGTAACTTCAAATCTTACCTGTTCGCTATTGTTGGTGCAGAAAAGCTACTTAAGATTGTTCCTGAGGGCACTCATGAGCACGAGAAGTTCATTCGCCCTGCAGAACTTATCAAGATGGTCGATAACACTCCGCTGCAAGAACTAGGGATTACAGGGCTGCACTACAATCCTCTTACGGACACTTATCGTTTAGGCACAAATGTAGACGTAAACTACATCGTCCACACGCAAAACTTTGGCTAAAAAATATCGGTAGCCCTACCGTAAAACCTTTTGTAAAAAAGACGAATGAAAAGAGTTGCAATTACCATAACTTTGCGACTTTTTTCAGTCTAAATTTCGTGCGCTAGCTTCCATTTTGACCACCTCGATTTAAATTTAATCGCCTAAAATCAATCGCCCATTTTGGCCAAAGATCAAGGGATTTTTTTTTATGGGCGTGCAAAAATAAAGCATCATTAAAAGCCGACTTTTATACAATCAAGTCACATATAACCTCATCAGTTAGTGGTCACTTACAGTTTTTTTTCAATCCACCACTTATCCACAAGCAACCCCATTTCTTTACCTTGAAAAATATCAGTTGTAGCACTATCTTGTAACCCAACAAACAAATGACCCCTATATGTTGTGTTTGAACTACAATGTATGGGTAGACCAAGATCACAAAGCCGAAACGTAATTTACAAAAATTACACAGAAATACACAAAAACACGGCCTTGTTCAGTTTTGTTAGGGAAATTAAGCAGAATGAACCAACAACTTACTGTTACCAAGCGTAACGGGCGCAAAGAAACGATCGATCTAGAGAAGATCCATCGCGTGATTACATGGGCAGCTGAAGGCTTGCACAATGTTTCTGTATCACAAGTAGAATTGAAAGCTCACATTCAGTTTTACGATGGCATCACCACTACTGACATTCATGAAACTATCATCAAGTCAGCAGCGGATTTAATCTCTGAAGAGACTCCTGATTACCAATATCTAGCAGCACGTCTGTCTGTATTCCACCTACGTAAAAAAGCGTACGGCGAATACGAGCCGCCTGCACTGTATGACCACGTTGCAAAACTGGTTGATATGGGTAAATACGATAGCCACCTTATGGAAGATTACACGAAAGCTGAATTCGAAGAGCTTGACGAGTACATCGACCACAAACGTGACTTAGACTTCTCTTACGCAGCGGTTAAGCAGCTCGAAGGTAAATACTTCGTGCAAAACCGTGTAACGAAAGAAATCTACGAGAGTGCTCAGTTCCTTTACATTTTAGTTGCTGCGTGTCTATTCGCTAAATACCCGAAATCGACTCGTCTTGACTACATCAAACGTTTTTACGACGCATCGTCTACGTTTAAGATTTCTCTACCTACACCGATCATGTCTGGTGTACGTACGCCTACTCGTCAATTCAGTTCTTGTGTACTGATCGAGTGTGGTGACAGCCTTGATTCAATCAACGCGACAGCAAGCTCAATTGTTCGTTACGTATCTCAACGTGCTGGTATTGGTATCAACGCAGGTCGTATCCGTGCACTTGGTTCTGAAATCCGTAATGGTGAAGCGTTCCACACAGGCTGTATCCCTTTCTACAAATACTTCCAAACAGCAGTAAAATGTTGTTCTCAAGGTGGTGTTCGTGGCGGTGCAGCAACGGTATTCTACCCACTATGGCACGGTGAAGTTCAGTCTCTATTAGTACTGAAAAACAACCGCGGCGTTGAAGAGAACCGAGTTCGTCACATGGATTACGGCGTACAGCTGAACAAGCTTATGTATTCTCGCCTAGTTCAGGGTGGCAACATCAGCCTGTTCTCACCTTCAGACGTACCTGGCCTTTACGATGCGTTCTTCGAAAACCAAGACCGTTTTGAAGAGCTATACGTTAAGTACGAAAACGATCCTTCAGTGAAGCGTGAAACGGTTAAAGCCGTTGAGCTTTTCTCTCTGCTAATGCAAGAGCGTGCTTCTACTGGTCGTATCTACATTCAGAACGTTGACCACTGTAATACACACAGCCCGTTTGATTCTGAAGTAGCGCCTGTTCGTCAATCGAACCTATGTCTAGAAATCGCGCTTCCTACTAAGCCACTTTCTAACGTAGAAGATGACGAAGGCGAAATTGCACTATGTACGCTTTCAGCATTCAACCTTGGCGCAATCAATGAACTGGACGACCTAGCAGAGCTTTCTGAGCTGGTTGTTCGTGCTCTAGATGCACTGCTTGATTACCAAGACTACCCGCTTCCAGCTGCATACAAGTCGACAATGAACCGTCGTACTTTAGGTGTAGGTGTAATCAACTACGCATACTACCTAGCGAAGAATGGTGTTAAGTACTCTGATGGCAGCGCGAATGGCCTGACTCACCGTACTTTTGAAGCAATTCAATACCACTTGCTAAAAGCATCTGTTGAACTAGCGAAAGAGCAAGGCCGTTGCCCATCTTTCCACGAGACCAACTACGCGAAAGGCCTACTGCCAATCGATACTTACAAAAAAGATATCGACTTAGTCTGTGAAGAGCCACTGCACTACGATTGGGATTCTCTACGTGAAGAGATCATGGAGCACGGTCTGCGTAACTCTACGCTAACAGCGCTTATGCCTTCTGAGACATCGTCTCAAATCTCGAACGCGACTAACGGTATCGAGCCACCACGTGGTTACGTATCAGTGAAAGCATCGAAAGACGGCATCCTTAAGCAAGTGGTTCCAGATTTCCTAAATCTTAAAGAGAACTACGAGCTACTTTGGAACATTGGTTCTAACGACGGTTACCTACACCTAGTGGGTATCATGCAAAAATTCGTTGACCAAGCTATCTCTGCAAACACTAACTATGACCCAAGTGTTTACGACAGCGGTAAAGTACCAATGAAGAAGCTGCTTCAAGACCTACTAACAGCGTACAAGTACGGTGTTAAGACGCTTTACTACCATAACACTCGTGATGGTGCTAAAGACGACCAAGGCGATGCAGTTCAAGTGCCGGAAGAAGATTGTGAAGGCGGCGGTTGTAAGATCTAAACCGCAATAAACATTAAGACCCCAGAGAAGAGTTATCTTCTCTGGGTTTAAAGCATTAACAGGGTCCGTTTTATTACGGGTCTTTAAAGGATTTGAGGCATTTATGGCTTACAGTACTTTTTCTCAGCAAAAAAATGACCAACTAAAAGAACCAATGTTCTTGGGTCAGTCGGTAAACGTTGCACGTTACGACCAACAAAAATTCGAAATCTTCGAAAAGCTTATCGAGAAGCAGCTTTCTTTCTTCTGGCGTCCAGAAGAAGTAGACGTGTCTAGCGACCGTATCGACTACAACAAGCTTCCTGAGCATGAAAAGCACATCTTCATCTCTAACTTGAAGTACCAAACGCTTCTAGATTCAATCCAAGGCCGCAGCCCTAACGTTGCCCTACTTCCATTGGTATCTCTACCAGAAGTTGAAACTTGGATTGAAACTTGGTCTTTCTCTGAAACGATTCACTCTCGTTCTTACACGCACATCATCCGTAACATCGTGAATGATCCAGGCGTAGTATTCGACGACATCGTTGAAAATGAAGAGATTCTGAAGCGTGCTAAAGACATCGCTTTCTACTACGACGACCTAATCAAGCTAACGGCTGACTACCACCGCTACGGTGAAGGCAACCACAGCATCAACGGCGAAGACGTTAAGATTTCACTTCACGACCTGAAGAAGAAACTTTACCTATGTCTAATGTCTGTAAACGCACTAGAAGCGATTCGTTTCTACGTAAGTTTCGCATGTTCATTTGCATTCGCTGAGCGTGAGCTAATGGAAGGTAACGCGAAGATCATCAAGCTAATCGCTCGTGATGAAGCCCTTCACCTTACTGGTACACAGCACATGATCAACTTGCTACGCAATGGTCAAGATGATTTTGAATTCATGCAGATCGCTGAAGAGTGTAAGCAAGAGTGTTTCGACCTATTCAAAGAAGCGGCTGAGCAAGAGAAAGAGTGGGCAGAATACCTATTCAAAGATGGCTCTATGATTGGTCTGAACAAAGACATTCTTTGCCAATACGTTGAGTACATTACCAACATCCGTATGCAGGCTGTTGGCCTAGGTACGGCTTACCCAGCAGCAACGTCGAACCCAATTCCATGGATCAACGCTTGGTTGTCTTCAGATAACGTTCAAGTTGCTCCACAAGAAGCAGAAATCAGTTCTTACCTAGTTGGCCAAATCGACAACGAAGTAAAAGCTGACGACTTTGAAGGATTTGAGCTGTAATGCCAACAATCAAAATCAACAAACTGACTTCAATTGAATCTAACCCTTCAAACACTCTGTTGGAAACAATGGAACAAGCTGGGTTAGAGCCAGAATACAACTGCCGAGATGGTCACTGTGGCGCTTGCCGCTGCACGTTGGATTCTGGTGAGGTCGAGTACGTTGGTTTTGCTATGGCTTACACGCAAAGTAATGAGATATTGCCTTGTATCTGTAAAGCAAAGACTGAGCTATCGCTGAGTAACGTTATTCATAGAAACAAGCAAAAACGCGCATAAGCCAGCTGGCTTTAGGTCACTTTGTTCGAATATCGTCAATAAGAATCAAAAAAGGGTCCGCTTCCTTTAGGAATGCGGACCCTTTTCTATTTATGTCTTTAGGTATCTAAAGCGACTCGTCTATCACTTAACCAAATCTTCCTGTTGGCTTGTGTCATACAAAGCCAAACGTTTATTGCTGAGTCAGGTTAAGAGTCACAGAGCCAATATAACAAGCGCTTCGGCACTCTCCACAGCCGTTACACTTATCTTTGTCCACTGTAGGCAACTCTCCTACTTCGATGTGTATTGCACCAGCTGAACACGCCGTTTGGCATGCTGAACAGTCCATTTGCATGTAATTATTGCAGCTATCCGCAAAGCTCGGCTTGAGGTCGATATAAGGCGTGACCGTTGGATGAAGTGCGTCGGTCGGACACACTTCAGTGCATTTGTTACACATAGAACAACTGTTGTAATCCAAATTCAGCAGCGCACTGCCCTCTAGCATCTCAATAACGCTATTTGGACACGATTGTTCACACAATCCACAACCGTCGCAAAGACGCTCAAACAGCACCTCATCGACCGCTCTTGGCGGTCTTGCATGCAAGCGCTGTGATATCTCTTCATAATTCGCGGCTGCTTTAACCGGTTTAGAAAGTCGAGTTAAGAAACCGCGTCTATTTGAATTTATTTGTTCAGACATTAGTCGATATATAACTTTTTAGTAGCAACGTTTAAATTATATTCAGATATTAAGTACTTAAACCAATCTATTACATCAACCGATAGCTTTTTATAAAAAGATAACTCTGATGCTTTATTTAGTTTTTCTAAATAAACAGAAGACCAAGTTAATAAGTGACCCTCAAGCAATTCACCGGCTGAATTAATATTATTATTTTCTAACAAATACGCATGAGCGAATAACATTAAACCAAATTGATCTTCCGGCTCTCTTAACCCAGTGTCTAATTCAATCTGATTCAATTCTAAAAACTGGCGATACTCAACCGTAGAAGCACCAAACACAACGCGGTCTTTATCTAGGTACACAGAACCCCAAGGCGGAGCTGGCATGTCTCCAACGCCTTCAAACAGGCGGCTGAACTCTGCTGCGAGCGCATCTTCGTCTTCGCTTCTTAATGCCTGCAAGCATTCTTCAGAGAGTACTTCGCTCTCAACCAAAGCTTTGACAATGGTGATTAACTGTTCTTTACTTGTCGCTTGATAAAATAGCGAACCCAACAATTTATGCGTATCGATAATCATTATTATTTATACCGTTATAGGTTTAAAGATAATTATATTAATTAACTCATTTCATTCTTTGATCTATTTTATACATTCAATTCATAAACTTTAAATTCCACACTTATTTGATGCCAATCAATCAATAATTCGAAATAAATACATAAAGAACAAACTACCTATAAAGTGCTCGCTATCAATAGCAAAAGGCATCTTAGAATGACGAATAAGAAAGAATCTGGGGTAATGAATCTTACTCGAAGAGGCTTCATGAAAGCTTCCTCTGCAGTAGGTAGTGCAGCTGCACTTGCGGGCGGTATTGCATTACCTTTCAAATCCAAACCAGTAGCGGCTGCAGTTGCTGAAAATGTGGATGAGAAAATCGTATGGAGTGCATGTACAGTAAACTGTGGCTCTCGCTGCCCACTGCGTATGCATGTACAAAACGGTGAAATCAAATACGTAGAAACAGACAACACAGGCACTGACGAATACGGTCATCACCAAGTTCGTGCGTGTCTACGTGGTCGCTCGATGCGCCGCCGTGTTTATAACCCAGATCGCCTAAAGTACCCAATGAAACGTGTGGGTAAACGTGGTGAAGGTAAGTTTAAGCGTATTAGCTGGGAAGAGGCTTATGATGAAGTCGCTGGCACCATGCAACGCCTTATCAAAGACTACGGTAACGACACTATCTACCTAAACTACGGTACAGGTACGCTGGGCGGCACGGTTACTAAATCTTGGCCACCAGCTCAAACGCTGATTGCTCGTCTAATGAACCTAAGTGGTGGTTACTTAAACCATTACGGTGACTACTCAACAGCGCAAATCACGAAAGGCTTGAGCTACACCTACGGCGGTTGGGCAAACAACAACTCTTTCTCTGATTTAGAGAACACTAAACTTAACATTCAGTTTGGTAACAACCCTGCTGAGACACGTATGTCTGGTGGCGGCCAGATCCACCACTACGTTGAAAGCAAAAACAAATCAAACGCAAGAACGATCATCATCGACCCTCGCTACACCGATACTGCCGGTGGCCGTGAAGATCAATGGATCCCAATTCGTCCTTCTACAGATGCGGCATTGGTAGCGGGTCTTGCACACGTGATGATCACTGAAGACCTTGTCGACCAACCGTTCCTAGACAAATACTGTGTCGGTTACGATGAGAAGACCCTTCCTGCATCAGCGCCTAAAAACAGCGACTACAAATCTTACATCCTAGGTTTAGGTGAAGATGGCGTAGAGAAGACACCAGAATGGGCTTCTAAGATCACGGGTATTCCAGTTGACACCATCGTTAAGCTTGGCCGTGAAATGGGCACAGCGAAACCATGTGCGATTCACCAAGGTTGGGGCTTACAACGCACTGCGAACGGTGAACTAGCGTGTCGTGCAATCGCGATGCTGTCACTGCTCACTGGTTCTGTGGGCGTATCAGGCGGTTCAACAGGCGCTCGTGAAAGCGACATCAACATTCCATTTGTGCGCTTCCCTACTGTGCCAAACCCAGTTGAAACGTCTATTTCAATGTTCATGTGGACAGACGCGATTTACCGTCACCATGAAATGACCGACATCACTGATGGTGTTCGCGGTGCAGAGCGCCTTAAGAACCCAATCAAGATGATCTGGAACTACGCAGGTAACTGCATCATTAACCAACACTCAGACATCAACAAGACTCACGCGATTCTTCAAGATGAAAGTGCGTGTGAAATGATTGTCGTGGTTGATAACCATATGACGTCTTCAGCGAAGTACGCCGATATCATCCTGCCAGACTTAACAACGTCTGAGCAAGACGACTGGTGTATGGACGGTAAAGCGGCGAACATGCCTTACTTCATCTACGCGCAGAAAGCGATTGAGCCTCAGTTTGAAGCAAAATCTATCTACGAGATGTGTACTCAGCTTGCGAAACGAATGGGCGTAGAAAAAGAGTTCACCGAAGGCCGTACTCAAGAGCAATGGATTGAGCACCTTTACGCAGAAACTCGTAAGAACGATCCAACACTGCCAACCTTCGAAGAGATGAAAGAGCTGGGTATCTACAAACGTAGCTACGACCACCACTACATCGCTTATGAAGATTTCCGTAAAGATCCTGAAGCGAACCCACTGACCACACCAAGTGGCAAGATCGAGATCTACTCAGAGCAACTGGCTGATATCGCGAAGACTTGGAAGCTGAAAGAAGACGAAGTGATTCACCCACTTCCGATTTACGCGGACTCTTTCGAAGGTCATAACGACCCACTAGCAGAGAAGTACCCACTTCAGCTAACCGGTTTCCACTACAAGGCTCGTACTCACTCGACTTACGGCAACGTTGCAGAAATCAAAGCAGCAGCACCGCAAGAGTTGTGGATCAACCCAATCGATGCAAAAGAACGTGGTATTGATAGCGGCGACATGGTGAGTATTTTCAACGACCGTGGCGAAGTACATATTCCAGCGAAAGTGACACCTAGGATTCTTCCTCGAGTTGTCGCACTAGGCGAAGGTGCATGGTACGCACCAGATGGTCAGAAGATCGACCATGCAGGCTCTATCAACGTGCTGACGACTCAGCGCCCGAGCCCACTTGCTAAGGGTAACCCTCAGCATACAAACCTAGTTCAAATCAAAGCGCTAAAGAAAGCATAAGGTAGGTTGGAATGAAACAATACGGCTTTTACATTGATTCAAGTAAATGCACGGGTTGTAAAACCTGTCAGCTTGCTTGTAAAGATTATAATGATCTAGACATCAAAACGAACTACCGTCGCGTATACGAATATGCCGGTGGTGGCTTCACTCAAGATGGTGATACCTGGGTTCAGAAAGATGTCTTTTCTTACTACCTATCTATCGCTTGTAACCACTGTACTAACCCAGCGTGTGTGAAAGTGTGTCCTTCGGGCGCAATGCACAAACGTGATGAAGACGGTTTGGTTGTGGTTGATGAGAGCGTATGTATTGGTTGTCAGCACTGTAGCAATGCGTGTCCTTACGGCGCACCACAATACAATGCTAAGAAAGGTCATATGACGAAATGCGATGGTTGTTACCAACGTGTTTCTGAAGGCAAACAGCCTATCTGTGTTGAGTCTTGCCCACTTCGCGCGTTGGAGTTTGGCGAAATCAATACACTTCGCGAGAAGTACGGCTCTGGTGCGGATGTGGCTCCACTGCCATCTTCAACAGAAACGCTACCGAACATCGTGATTAAGCTGAACAAAAACGCGAAGCCGACTGGCGATACCAGTGGTCACCTAGCAAACCCGAAGGAGGTGTAAGATGATTTTTCATGAGTGGTCTTTAATCTTCTTTACTGTGCTGGCGCAAACTGCGGTTGGTGGTTACTTACTGATTGGCGCACGTGCACTGGTACTTGGTCATGACGAAGAGAAGCTGAACAGCTACAAGGTTCCAATGTTCATTCTGTGGGCACTAATGGGTCTTGGCTTCATGTTCTCGACAACGCACCTTGGTTCTCCACTGCGCGCGTTTAATGCCTTTAACCAACTAGGCTCTGCTTGGTTGTCTAACGAAGTGTTCTTCGGTGCGGCATTCTTCGCTGTCGGTGGCCTGCAATGGCTATTGTCTGTGCTTAAGAAAGGTGGCGTTGCTATCCAGAAAGCACTGATGGTTGGCGCGATGGTACTGGGTGTTATCTTCATGTACGCGATGATCAACGTATACATGATCAACACTGTACCGACGTGGGACAACATCTACACACCACTGAGCTTCATCATGACGATGGTTGTGGGCGGCTTGCTGCTGTCTCAGTTCGTGATTGTATTCGCCAACGACAGCCGCTTTACGGTTGACCGTAACATCACGATGCTGGCTGTTATTGCCGTTGCTATTAGCTTGATTGTGACAGTAGGAAAACTGAACCTAATCGGTGACATCCAAACTTCAGTAGCTAAAGCGTCTGAGTTGGTTGACGGTTTAGGCAGCTATGTGATTCTTCAAGTGGCACTGCTGATGGCAAGCTTGCTAGTTTGGATTCTACCGATGCTGAACAAAGCAAAAGTGAACCCAGTTAACCTTGGCTTAGCACTAGTATTGTTCTTGGCTTCAGAGTTAATCGGCCGTGGTTTGTTCTACAGCCTACATATGACAAGCGGTTTGTAATCGAGTTCTTACAGACATGAGTTGCGTGTAAACATCGCTGCTTGTTTGGTTATCTAGAAGGCTAGATAAACAAAAGGCCCAACACCTATTTAGATGTTGGGCCTTTTTATTTCGTTTTTTCTAGCGTTTTTAATACAGACTTAGCGAGTTCGCTTACATCGTTAGCTTACATAGCTACTTAATGATAGCCGCTGGAATAAACATGTCTTTTAATCGCTTAACCGAAGAATAAGTACCAAACATCGGTTTGTTATCTAAATGCCTTCTCAGCATATCGGCGGCAACGGTCTTAATCACGTTGCGTTGGTCTTCACGCGAGTACTGACGATAAAACTCAAGTACCTGCCCCCACTCGCCTGCTTCAGTCGACAATGCAACGCTGAATGTGTTGCCTTCCAGCTTACCAGTCACCAAAGCCAATTCAGTTCCGCACTTATCTCTTGTTGCTCCAGCCAGCGCAAAGGTCGCGGCTAATGGATCGCTCTTTTCAAGTTCGCTCTCTTTTGGCTCAGCCATCACCCATGAGTGTCCGAAGCAATCTTCTATCTGCTCATTCAATTGCAGCCACGCTGACAGTGAACCTTTGGTCGACACTTCAGACACAGATAACGTCTTCTTTTTTTCCGCCATGATGTGTCCAATATGGTCAATCATCGGCTCATCAACACTAACGACATTACTCTCTAGCAGCTTGTAAACCATCTGCAGAAGCTTAACGCGAGTTTCTAAGTCTGCCTTAGGACCAAACAGTTTGACCTCAATGAACGGCAGATAAGAGCGATAACCAAGTTCATAACCTTCTGGCAGCTTTAGTTGATCCAAAACATCAGAGATACCGGACTCAGACAAACCAAACGTAAACAGTCGACTGCATTCAGAGGCAACCACTTGAGGGTAGGTACACGACAAGTCAGGAAGAATCTCAAACGTCACCATGCGCTTGAATTCACTTGGTACACCCGGCGTGAAATAGAAAGTCGCATCGTTAATTTTCAGTTTGAAGCCACAAGCCGTCCCCACAGGGTTATCGACAATCTTTGAACTCGCAGGTAACAAAGCTTGTTTAAGGTTGCTGTCTGGCATTGGCATGCCACGTCCAGAGAACATCTCTTCCATACGAGCAAGCCATTCAGGGAACATGACGAGTTTCTGCTCGGAAGCAGCTGCAGCGGCGGCAGCACTCATATCATCGGTTGTCGGGCCTAAACCACCATTAACGATAACCACATCATAGTTAAAGCTCAGCATCAGCAGTTCTTCAACAAGAGCATTCATTTGATCTCCCACAGTTGAGCGCTTAGCAAGCGCAAAACCATGCTGATAAAACTCAGCAGACATCCAAGCTGCGTTTGTATCTACAATGTCTCCATGAAGAACTTCTTCACCTGTGCTTAACATTGCGATTTTCGTCATATTTCTATCCCTTGTTGTCATAAAAAGACACTGCATTATTTACAAACTGGTCTATGGTTGAATTTGGAGCAATTCGCCTTTTCACTAATATTAATAATGTTAAACCTAAGGTTTTCTTAGGAAAAGCTATAAAAATTATTAGTTCCCTAAATCAGGCATTTAATAGATAATTGTGACCCTGATCAATTCCAAACTTTCTCATGGAGACCCTTGTGGCCAAATCACCGTTACTAGCAAAGGTTACTGCCGCATTTTCAATGCTAATGTCAGTTAACTCGGTTGCAAGCCAATACGACTTCGACCAGCCAATCAACCTTTCTTACTCGGATGAATGTGCTCAAGATTACTGTTTTAATGACAACTTGTACACCTACAAGCCTAGTACCAATTACGCACTGAGCGAATCGAGTGATGAGTACGACTTCTCAATCCAACAACCAAAACACATGTTGGTGAGTCAGGAGAAAGATTGGGATTACCTAATGGGTCAAACCTACACCATTCTTGGCTTGAGTGTCGCGACAGTGGGTCTAATGACTCTGCTCCCTGAAAGTATTACTAAGTGGGATGATGACCAACGTGATATCAGCTCATTAGGTAAAAAGTGGAAAGATAACGTTTCTGCTGGTCCAACATGGGACCGTGACGAACACTTCCTAAACTACGTAATGCACCCATATTTCGGTGGTGTTTACTACACCGCAGCTCGACACGCAGGTTACGACGAGTTTGAGTCATTCTTATACTCTTGGACTATGTCGACGTTCTTCTGGGAATACGGCGTAGAAGCGTTTGCAGAAGTACCTTCATGGCAAGATCTCTTCATCACACCTTTCTTCGGTGCGGTTGTCGGTGAAATGATGCTAGAAGCAGAGCAGGATATCATTGCTTCAGGTGGCGAAGTGATGGGCTCTCAAACCATGGGTGATGTGTCGCTATTCTTCCTTAACCCTGTTGGACACATTCACTACTGGGTAAGTGACGCATGGGGCGGTGATGCAGAAGTTAACCTGAATACTAACCCTTGGTGGGATAACCAAGACGCTGCACGTTTTGCTTACGATGCTGGCGCACCATACGACTCTCAGTTTGTTGGTATGAACTTCAAAGTAACGTTCTAATTCGTCTCTAGTACTACTCAATATAAGTTATTGAGTATAAGTTGCTGAATCATCAATCACAGTGACAACTCTTCTAAAAAGCGGCTCTCTAGCCGCTTTTTTTGTGCCCTACTCTTCATTCTCTTTTTTTGCATCGAAGCTTAGTTTCAAAAATTGACCTAGGTCAAACATTGTTCGATGTAACCTTCTACACTGAAATTAAAGAACTTTATCGCGTGATATCAAACATTTAATTAGCAAAGAATAATTGAAACCTTGGGGGCTGATATGAACAGTACATTTATCGTAAACTTTATCGGAAAAGCATCACCAGCAACAATCAAACAGCTTGCTGCGGTTACTCACGAAAACGACGGCAAATGGCTCATCAGTAAAGTGAACTTTATTGAAGACCAAGTCGCAGGCGTACTAAAGGTTCAACTTCCAGCCATCAACGAATCGATTGTAAAAGAAGCGTTCAGCACCAATCCAGATCTCATCGTGCAGTTTGTCGATTCCGATCATACACACAATGTTCAAGACACGGTCCATCACTTGAGACTCGACTCTAACGACCGAGCAGGTATCGTCAACGAAGTGACTCATGTATTGGATAGACAAGGAATCAGTATTCTCGATATGGATTGTCACCGCGTCTTTATCGCTGGTGGCGGCGGTGTTAGCTCAAGTCTATTCACATCAAAAATCGCCGTTAAGCTGCCAATCGAAGTACAGATCGACGACGTAGTTAATGAACTCGAAACGCTCAGTGAAGATACTCGTGTGATGATTGAAAGCTAAATAAACAAAATTAAAGAACAAAATTAAAGAACAAAAAAGAGCAGCTCATTAGCTGCTCTTTGTATTGCTCTGAACTTGTGATTCAGTTACTTAACTGACCATTGTGATAATGAGCGTTTGAAGTCTTCATAGCCGAATTCATTTAGCTTCTGAACTTCACCACTGCTACGTTCACAGTAGATTGAAGGCATTTTAAGGCCATTGAACCAGTTCAATTTCACCATTGTGTAACCCGCGCTGTCTAACAGATGCAGCTTTTGACCAATCTTAAGTGGCTCATCAAAGCTCGCTTCGCAGAACTGATCGCCCGCAAGACATGAACACGAACCAATCACGTAGTCATGGCTGCCTGTTTCTGATGCTTCCAATACTGATGCGGGCTCATTGTAGATAAGCGTGTCAAGGCGGTGCGCCTCAGTCGCTGAATCCACAATCGCTGTTTTCTTCACGTTCTCAACAATATCGACCACTGTCACAACTAGGTCGGTTGTTTTAGTGATGATCGCTTCACCCGGCTCAAGATACATCTGCACACCGTGCTTTTCAGAGAAGGCTTTCAGCGCAAGACCGAGTTTTTCGATGTCATAGCCAGGCCATGTGAAGAACACACCTCCGCCCATGCTCACCCAGTCCAACTTATCTAAGTGCTCACCAAACTGTTCTGAGATTGAATCAAGCAGGCCGATAAACGCATCGACGTCTTTGTTCTCACAGTTCATGTGGAACATCACACCATTAATCTCATCGAAAATTTCTGGTTTGATGTGGTCAGCTTGCACGCCCAAACGCGAGAATTGACGTGCTGGATTCGCCAAGTCTTGCCCTGCGTAGCTCACGCCCGGATTTAAACGTAAACCCAGTGAAGCTTTACCTTCAACAATATGACGGTAAGCAGCAAGTTGGCTTTGAGAGTTGAAGATCATCTTGTCGCAGATGTCAGCAACCTCTCTCACGTCATCTTCACTGTAGCCCACACTGTAAGCATGAGTTTCACCGCCAAAAGTTTCGTGACCTAATTTCACTTCATAAGGGCCAGAACTAGTAGTACCGTCTAGGTACGGTTTGATGATGTCAAACACGCCCCAAGTCGAGAAGCACTTAAGCGCAAGTACCAATTTCACACCTGAAATCTCTTTCAGTTGCTTGGCTTTTTCTAAGTTCGCAATCAACTTGTCTTCGTTGATCATGAAATATGGGGTTTTTAGTTCTTCTTTCTTAAACGTCATTTTTGTAAACACTCAAGCAGCATCAATAGATGGAAAGGTAAATTAACAATTTTGGTGTGATTTATTTTGATTTTGTCCTGTCCGAGCGCAGTGAGTTACAAAATCAAAATAAATGATACCAAAGCTTCAAGGCTATCATCATCGAAAAGGGAACAATCCAT
>NZ_JBFROH010000038.1:0-77689 GCF_041471425.1 Vibrio sp. 10N.261.52.C2
ACCTTAATCCTTATTTGTTATATGTTTTACTTACTAATATGCCAAGCCATTACACCACTAGTAATAAGTAAAAATATACCTATCAAACCGACATTAACTGCAAAACTTACTTTATTACTTTCGTCTTGAAAGTCATTGGTTCGGGACACAAGTTCACGATGAATCATTAACGACAAAAAGTCTTGATTAGCTGGATTGTTACCATCAAATGTAATGCCTGCCAACACAACAAGTAAAATTCCGCTATATGCAATGTAGTCAACCAAGTCTATTGTGGATAGGTAATCAAAAAAATTGCGAGAAATTAGCAGAGCTACCGAGATCACAACAAGATAAGCTAAAATCCCTTTGAGAAAACCCCTCATTGAAACTCCCTGTACATATAACAGCTATCAAACAGAAAAATTCTGCACTTAACTCCAGAATAATTTTGTCTAGTATCTAAGATAGACAAGCAATATGCAACTAAGCCATTACATAACAATGGCTTATGTCACAGCTAATTTCAGGCATGTGAAAAATCGCTTACTTTAATTCATCTGGAATGCGGCAATCTTTGTAGTAATACTCTCGGTCGCGTTCGTTGATTTCGCGTACCACTTTGCATGGGTTGCCGACTGCGACGACGTTAGCTGGGATGTCTTGGGTGACGATGCTGCCTGCGCCTATTACTGAGTTTTCACCAATGGTGACACCGGGAAGTACGACGGTGTGCGCGCCAAGCCATACGTTGTTGCCAATACGAACGGGAACATTGAACTGCGCTGCTTTTAGCCTGAGTTCTGGGCTGATGGGATGTGTGCCAGTGGCGATGGTCACGTTAGGCGCAATCATCACGTTGTCGCCGATGAATACATCTGTGTCGTCGACCAGAGTTAGATTGAAGTTCACGTATACATTGTCGCCTAGGTGGGTGTGACGCCCCCAGTTCGCGTGTAACGGTGGCTCGATGTAGCAGCCCTCACCGACTTCGGCGAACAGTTGCTTCATGATTTGTTGTCGTTTATACCCTTCACTAGGACGAGTGTGGTTGAAATCGTATAGCACTTCTAAGCATTGAGTTTGCTCAGCAACCAAATCAACGTCGTCACAGTAGTAAACGTCTTGGCTGTGCATTTTAGCCTTTATATCCATGTTTGAACCTATTTGATCATTGCCTTATGTAGGCAGAAATAAAGAAACAGATGGATAATTTGAAGTTTTCACTGGCCTCAATGCAAGTTGGATGCATTAACGCGGCCTGATGTTTTCAGCCACACGCCACAGCACACCACTTGGGTCAGTGATACAAAACTCAAGCATTCCCCAAGGCTGTTCAACAACCTCGGAAACGGTAACTTCAAAATCCGACACTACATTAGAGTTTTGGATGTGTTGATACCAACTTTTTACGTCTTCAACCAGCAAGTGCATCATGTAATTGTGACAGTGCGCAGGTTCATAAAAGTTTTGCAGAAGGAACGCACAACTGCCGTGTCGTAGATAGGCGATATCGTGAAATTCAGACTTCACTTCAAAGCCGATTGAGTGGTAAAAACGCTTGGATAAATCGAAGTCTTTCGCGGGTACAAAAGACTTAGTTTCTGAGACTTTGAGGTTTTCCATCCTACATCCTTATAGTATTGATATTCCGGTGCTGACACGCTTAACGCTTTAAGTGGTTACGGTGTTTATTCAGAGTCTTGCTGAAATGAGTCGACTTCGGCTTTAGTTAGATAACGCCACTGACCTGCTTCAACATCTAAACGTACATCGCCAATCTGTTCACGGTGTAGGCCAACAACTCGATTCCCGACCGCAGCAAACATTCGTTTTACTTGATGAAACTTACCTTCTGTAATGGTCAACAGCACTTCTTTACTGGTAATCACTTCGAGCTCTGCCGGACGCGTCGGTTTTTGCTCGCCCTGCAATTGAATGCCCACTTTGAACTTGTCAGCGACATCATCTTTGATATCTCGTGACAATGTCACTCGGTACACCTTCTTACATGACTTGGTTGGCAGCGTAATATTGAATGACCATCGCCCATCATCGGTAATCAAGACTAAGCCTGTGGTGTCGGCATCTAAGCGCCCTGCGATGTGCAGTTCTGATGCTTTGTCTATCTCGATGTCGTTGAACAATGAAGGATAAACTTCATCGACATTAGAACAGATAGTACCCGCAGGCTTGTGCATTAAGAGGTATCGAAATTCACGCAATTTAAGCGGCGTGCCATTTAACAAAATGGTGTTGCTTTCATGAACCTGAGTCGCTTCATCGGTGACTGTTTCACTGTTTACGTTCACATCGCCATTATGGATGCGTTCAATCGCTTCAGGCTTGGTTAGGTCAGTGCTTTTACATAGGTATTTATCAAGGCGCATTAATCGTCGGCACCACATTTAGCACAAGGCTTGTAAGTTCGTTCACCTTGCTCGATAACCACATAGTCACCAACGCACTTGTCACATAAAGCGAGCTTTGGGTAAGCCTCTTTTTGTTTCTTTGCGTTGATGTTGCCTTCGGTGGTGTATACGGTTCTCATTTTGATGCCTTTGCTTTAATAACGTGAGAGACGCAAATTGTATCACTGTTTACATCTTTGGTTGGAGTGGTGGCGCATAGATAAGTTGATTTAAGTGCCGCTATTCCATGTTCCCGCGCCGTAACGGCTTAACCATGAACAACAAAGTCAACGTGCCACGCCTATCAGTGGTAAAATGATAAAAGCTCACCAACCAATGAAGTCGATAATGAAAGATTGTAATCAATGCGGAAAATGCTGTATCAAATACGGAGATGGCGACCTTGCCGCGACTCAAGAAGAGATCGATTTGTGGGAGCTGTTCAACCCAGACATCTTTGAATATGTTCGAGGAAGCGAGATCTGGTTCGACCCTGTATCTGGCGAACGTTTAACTCGCTGCCCTTTTCTGGAGCTGGTTCCGACGAAAGACACCAAGGCTCAAGCCAAGTACACATGTAGCATTTACTTAGACCGACCAGAAGATTGCCGACACTACCCAAGCCTAATTAATGAGATGGTACGAGATGAGTGTGAAATGATTGAGGTGGTGGATTTACAAGACACGAAGAAAGCTCAAAGGAAACTCGACCTGTTGATGAAAGACAGCCGCCCTTCAAGCTATTCGTAAGCGATGATCTTTTGAAGATCAATCTTCAGTATTAGCTAGTAGCCGCTAAAACCTTAAGCCAAATACTGGTTCGCTTCTAACCAATCAAGCGCAACCAGTGCCGCCAATGAGCATACCGCTCTGTCGTTGCCATCCACAAACTTAAGCTCTTCAATTTCGGCATCCGGAGACAGTTCGCCAGTATAATCAGCAAGATAGCAAGTCAATTGCACCGATACGCCTTCCGCTTTGCCATCAGCTTGGCCTGTAAACGTCTCGACGTATTTGATGGAGTCAGGCACTAAATCAACTGAGATCTCTTCTTTGATTTCGCGAACCAGTGCTTGCTCATCACTTTCGCCAGCTTCACGCTTACCACCCGGTAGATAGAACAGTTCTTTGCCTTTTGATCTGACCATCAACAGCTTGCCGTCTTTGATGAATATCCAAGCCAGCTTATCAATTACCTTATGCATGTCGTTAGACCTTATTTCTGTTTTAGTTCTCGTTCTTACTGAATCAAGCCACACCATTAGTCGCGACCAAACAAAGCCTGGGTATGTTACACGCTGGAAGGAATATACTCTATTGAATCGAATAGGAAATATCATCGCCAAAACGAAAAATGACAGCGTTCGAGACAATTCTCGTCAACTGTCATCGGCGTTGTTTACGGATTGCTTTCTAGTTGTTCGTAGATAGAATCAATCGACTAGCCACTTAAGCGCAGAGTTATGGTCTTCGAATGACTTAATCTCACCGGACACAAACCAACTGCCGACTTTTGATGCCATTTCTTGCCAGCTTTTGTCACCATAAATCGCGATTTTGTCTATCTTCGAATTGAGCTCTAATCCCAGTTTGAAATCATCCCAAGCAGCACGTAACTCCCAACCCGTTAAGGTGGAGATGTCGACCAGCATCTTGAGTTTCGATGAATCGAGTTCTTCTAGCGTGGTATTTAGAATTGGCATCATTGCTTGATAGTCATCGTGTGTGAGTTTGCCTTTCGCTTTGAACACAACAATGGTTTCACCGCTAACACGTTCAATTCCAACCGATATTCCGTGACGTTCGATATTCATAGCCTAGCCCTCATAGTGGAAACTAGACTTAGCTTAGAGGATTAAACAGCAAAGAGATGAGAGGTTTACGTCAAAACGGACAAGCGCTTTATCTGAACTTAATATCAGAGAGTTAATCGCGCTACTCCAACAGTTCGCTTAGGGATTGAACTTGTACGATACCTGGATGCTGTGACTTAAGCTCAGCACCTTCCGTGTTCAACCACACCGCTTGCAAACCCGCTTCAAGTGCTGGGTAAATGTCTTTCTCTAGAGTGTCGCCTACCATGGTGATCTCTTGTGGTGAAACACCGAGCTTAGAAATAATGGCAGGATAGAACCCCGACTCGAACTTAGAAAAGCCAATGCTCGCCTTACAAAAGTAACCCAAGATATATTGAGACAGGCCAACACGCTCAAAGGCTCGAATGATGTCGTCTTTACTGGAATCACCAGCATTGGTAGCAACATAAACTAGATGAGTTTTCGACAACTCCCCCAGTAATGCACGAGCACCACTCACTTCTTGTACGGTTTCCCAGTCACACATCTTCCCTTGTGCGTCTGGCAAATCGACCATCAGCGTATTGCCCCAGTCGAATAAGACTATTTCTGTTAATTCGATTAGCTTTGTCATCTTGCCTCCTGCATACGATGAATTATCTAATGTTTAAGCGAGCCTATAAAAACTTCTCGGACGGTTAGGCTCATTATGGACAACCTTGTTACTGTTTATGGAGCACGATCTTCTAAACACAAAATACCCTTTATTGATAAACCACTTTGAAACGCTCCAACATAAGTAACATGTCTTCACTTGGTGAGATCTTGAGCTCTTCACATTCACGAGAGAAGAAGTTCCAGTGAGCTTCTTTCCACCATTCGAGTGTTTTGTCACCCTCGCCTTCGGCAGCAGCAAACTCCGCCGTCACTTCGTTATATTTGCACTGTGAGACTGAAGTGATCTCTACAATGCAAACTGGCTTGCCATCCCAGTCAGTGACGACTTGCAAGTGACCAACTACTGGTCTCGTCTCGCCTTCATGGCTGTACCAATATTCAAGGCTGCAAGACGCTTGTTTTTCACCCTTGAGAATTAACTGGGCGCAGAGGTTGGCGTTGTATTCATCAGCACAGTAATAGTCGGCACTAAAAGAGGTGTATTGCGAAGCAACGTCTGCTGGTAATGTGTTGAGGTAGCTATCAAGATAAGCTTTGCTTCTTTCTTCCATGATCTTTCCAAATTCAATATCAGGTTGAGCCGATAAACACTTATAGATTAAGCATCTGGCTGCATTGGGAGTAACCTATCAAGTCAGGTTATAGCTGTAAACCGAGTGAATATCAAAATGTGGGCTGAGAAAGAAGAATATAGGTAGGATTTCGAGGCCAGTACAAGGAGAGCCAAAAAGTACATTTAGTGTGTGCTTTTGGCTCTGAATATCTCGTTAGTAGTCGCTCGTAATTGGCAGGATATTAACGGTTCAAGAAGTCGACCGCTTTGTCTGGGAAGTCAGTAAACACACCATCGACTTTGACTTGGTTGTAGAAGACATCCAACATGCCATCAAAGTTATCAGCATAAGCTGGGATTCTTCCTGGGTCGGCACGGAACGTGTATGGGTGAACGTCTAAGCCCGCGTCTTTTGCTGACTTCATTAACGGTTTAATGATGATGTTATCTTTGGTCGATGCATTGTCCACCAACATTGGCTTCCAAGGACCAATTCCTTCAGCATAACTCGCCACTTTTTCCATTCCACCAGCTTCAAACATCCAGTCGTAACTGTACGGCGTTGCTTTGTCGCCTTGGTAGGTCATGGTTTCATTCCAATCTGTATAGGCCATCAACTGAACGAGCTTAAGGTCCATTTCCATCGCTGGCATGAGCTCATCATTAATGCGTTGAAGTTCATTGGCGTCGAAACACTGCAAATACACTTTGTCGTCTTTCGATAGGTAACCATATTGATGCAAGGTCGCAAGTACCGCTTTGGAGATGTCTTTGCCTTCGTGACGATGGAACCAAGGTGCTTTAATTTCAGGATAGATGCCCACGTCATAACCTAAGGTCTTATTTAGGCCTTGGATCAGCTCGATTTCTTCTGCAAAGGTAGCGACACGAAAATCAGACTGCCACATTGGGAAGCGCGTTGGGTACCCTGCCACTCTGTTGCCTTGTTCATCTAACTTAAAGCCTTCGGTCACCTTTAATGATTTGATCTCAGCGAGCGTAAAATCAATCGCGTAGTAACGGCCATCTGAACGAGCACGTGTTGGAAAGCGATCCGCGACATCGGTGACTCGGTCTAGATAATGATCATGCAAAACCACCAATTGGTCGTCTTTGGTCATCACGACATCTTGTTCGATGTAGTCGGGTTTCATTGCATAAGCGAGCGCTTTAGCGGGTAATGTGTGTTCAGGTAAATAACCAGAAGCACCGCGATGCGCAATCACTAAAGGATCTGCTAATGCATTTGCAGATAAGCTTAGTGCTAATAAGGTCAGAGACAGTGACGTTGTTTTCATTATTGTTTCCCTTGATAAAACAGAAGCAGGATATACCTGCCTCTGTTGTTATTTATAGATGTGATTCAGTAAATACACTACTGAGCTAACGCTTCTTTCTCTCGTTCGAGATCTTTTTGTTTATGGTGCGCACGCTCACCTAAGAAGGCGTACAGCAGACAGATGATTGAAGCTACACAAGCGCCGACCAAAATAATGAAGCCGCCATCCCAACCGTAATGGTCAACCATAAAGCCGAGTATTGCGTTCGCAGCAACCGCGCCACCTAAGTAACCAAACAAACCTGTTAGACCAGCCGCTGTACCTGCAGCTTTCTTAGGTGCAAGTTCCAGTGCATACAAACCGATCAACATTACAGGACCATAGATAAGGAAACCAATCGCAACCAGTGCCAACATATCAACCGTTGGGTTACCCGCAGGGTTCAGCCAATATACCAACACAGCGACTGTCACTAGAACCATGAACAAGATACCTGCAGGTGCACGTCGGCCTTTGAATAACTTATCTGAAATCCAACCACACAATAAGGTGCCAGGGATACCTGCCCACTCATACAAGAAGTAAGCCCAAGATGATTTATCTACAGAGAAGTCTTTTGCTTCTTTTAAGTAAACCGGAGCCCAGTCGAGTACGCCATAACGGATAAGGTAAACAAACGCGTTAGCAATCGCGATTGACCACAACAGTTTGTTAGAGAAAACGTACTTAAAGAAGATCTCTTTCGCCGTCATTTCTTTCTCATGAGACGTATCGTAGTCGTCTGGGTAATCGTCTTTATGTTCTTCAATCGGTGGTAAGCCGCAAGATTGAGGTGTATCTCTTACAGTAAACCAAACAAAAACAGCAACGAGAGTGGCAAAAAATGCAGGAACATAAAAAGCGGTTCGCCAATCGTCGTTAAAAGCCCACAGCCCCAACAAGAACATTGGGCCAATCAAACCGCCACCCACGTTGTGAGCAACGTTCCATACTGACACTATCTCACCACGTTCTTTTCGTGACCACCAGTGGACCATGGTTCGTCCACAAGCTGGCCAACCCATACCTTGGAACCAACCATTCAAGAACAGCAGGATAAACATCGCAGTGATGCTGCCTGTTGCCCAAGGCATAAAGCCAAAGCAGAACATCACCAGTGCCGACATTAACAAGCCACCGCTGAGGAAGTAACGAGGGTTAGAACGGTCAGAAACACTGCCCATTAAGAACTTAGATAAGCCGTAAGCGATAGATACCGCCGCTAATGCAACCCCTAGTTCTCCACGGCTAAAACCTTGTTCAATGAGATAAGGCATCGCCAAACTAAAGTTTTTACGGACTAAGTAGTACCCCGCATAGCCAACGAAGATGCCAAGAAACAGCTGCCATCGTAGTCGTGTGTAGGTGCTATCGATCTTATCTGATGACAAGCGATCGATATGCGCCATAGGTTTGAATATTCCAAACATAGGAACCTCATAATTATTGGGCGAAGGAAGAATTTAAATGCTCGAACGAAAAAATTTAGCGCTCATTCGAAATCAAGGGAATTGTATGTGCTTCAGGATTAATTTCTGTGATAGAGGTAGTTATTAACAAAAAATAACTTTAAATACAGCATATTAGTTTCATTTAATTAGACTGCGCTTCATATTTTTGTTTGTATCTGTTTAATTAAACATCAGAACTTTCGAGTACGAATAAATCCAAAAAGAGCGAGCGAATATAAATCAACCAACAACAACTTTGTTATTACTGCGAATGCATAGTGAATAACAACAATTTTGGTTGAATCTGTGGAGTTATGAAGGTGGTTTGGGCTATTGGTTAAAGAAGTTCGCTAAAATCAATGCAAACAAAAAGGGTCTAGATTTCTCTAGACCCTTTTAGGTAATAACGCTTGGTGGCTTGATGTTGGCTAATTAAGCAAACATTAGCTAATTACTCGAAGTATTAGCTAGCCACACGACGTGATTATGCGTCGATGTAAAAAGCTTCTACAGTGCCTTTTAGAGTAATAAGCATTGGCTGACCAAAACGATCTAGCGCTTTTGGAGAAGGGATCTTAACCCAACCTTCGCTGATGCAGTATTCTTCAACATCAGTACGCTCTTTACCATTTAGACGAATGCCGATTGGGTATTCGAAACACTCAGCAACGTGGTGTGGGCTGCGTGGGTTGCCTGCAAGATGATCTGGTAAAGCTGGTCTTGAATTAGTATCGCTCATGTTCATTACCTGTATGTACGTAAATAAAAAAAGTGCGTCATTCTAGTCAATATAGGCTTTGTGCTCAACAACTGCTGCAATAAATCGTCTTGATCGTTTTAATCAACAACTAGTTGTTTGATTTAAAGGCGATATCGGCATGAGTTTCAACGAAAATTTAACAGGTTTATGCATTATGGATGAAAGGGAGAAATTCATTACTCGAACGGCAGATAAACTAATATCAGGCTTTTATTCCGAGCTTATCGATTAAGCTCAATACTCATCACTTTATGGTTCGGTTCTGATTCGATATTTACGATTGACCAACCTAGCCCTTGGTAGAGACCCATGATATTGGTGTACGCGTAGAGTTGAGTTTGCACTGCAGAAGAAACCTGTCTGACACCACGATTAATCAGTTCACTGGCAATGCCTTGACCGCGCCATTGAGGGTCGACAAACACAGCGTTGATCCACACTACATCATGAACTTGGTGAGGTTCTTGAAAATAGGAATACGCCAAGCCACCAATGACCACATTATCGCGAAGTACTGTTATTACTGGAGGGAGTTGTACGTTTTCTTTATATGTATCTTTAAACTTGAAATCAGACCATTCACTTTGAAATAAGCCCTCTAACTCATGCCAATAAGGTGAGTTTTCATCGCAATTTCTAAAGATTACTTTCTGCATTTTTCCGTCCTTTTAAAGAGAGTAATTCGGCTATCCTAGCCTTGTTTAATCTAAGTGTAGGTAAAGCTACTCTTCTTCGTCGTAATCGTCTGCTGGGTCTTGATTAATTTCTTCGCCGCATCCTAGGCATTCACCTTGCAGATCCGTAGGCATCACAATAATCAAACCACAATGAGGGCAAAGATCGCCTTGTTGAAACATCCTGTATTCCTTCTACTTCATGGTTATTGATTGGGATGGCTATTGCTTAGGATATTTTTGCTTACTCGCTTCTAGCCAGTCGTGAATCACTTGGCGAGCGGATTCCGACGGAGGTGCATTTCGTTTTCCGCAGATTTGGTCTATTTCAAAAGGAAATGCTTTGCTCGGGACGCGGCGTAAACCTATGGTTAAACGCTGAGGCTTGAGCATGCGGAACACCACATAACGATCGCTCATGATTCGGTTGTGATACACGCCAATACAGTGCTTCTGCTCGATGCCTTCGTGTTCAAGGTCGTAATAATCCGTGAGCGGATGAATGTTGTCATTGCCAAGTAAAGGAACGGGATAAGGGATGTCTTTATCCATTGGGCAGTTACCCTCCAAGCGTCGTAATTGGCGTTGCTCCGTCCAGCGGTCATGCAGTTGCTCAAACATCGCAAAAGAGTTCTGACTGGTAATCGCACGCAGTGGATCATCCATCTCCAAATCTTGCCCTAACAATATCGCATCTTGGAACATCGCCATCTTCGACGGTGCATTAAGTCTACCCTCTTCCACCATTGCAATCCCTAATCGGCTGCCAGTTAGAAATGGATGAACTTGGTCCAAACGCAGGGCTGTGTATCCAACTTTTGAGTAATGCTTAAACTTAAGGACTCGTCTTTGCAGCGGTTCGAGAATACGAACAATGTGGTCGAGTTCATCACCAACATTGTAATGAAGCTCTAGCTTGTCGATGAATTTGAGTGTCGCCTTGCTGCCGTCTAAGCCCAACTTGGTAAGGATCTTCTTCTGCCCTAAGCGACTTAGTGCCAGTGCTTTCTTGTTGTCGACACTGTATTTCATGCAGATCAAAGCCAAAATAACAGGCCTTAATTCAAGCAATTGCGCGGCTTCATAAGTATTCGCAGCAAGCCACAACATCTGGTATTGGTATTCTGGAAAGTCGTCGGTGATTTCACGATAACGCGCAGGTAATGAATTTAGCCAACGACCATTCACGTCAAACTGTTCAACAAGGTTGAGGCTCAGCCCAATGCCTCCATCAAGCGGTCGTCTACCACCTTCAAACACATGAAAGCCGACGAGCTTTTGAGACCAGTCTCGGATCTCAATATCGTAGTCGAAACCTAATGTTCGAGTGGGAATGGTTAGTAGTGCTGTCATTGATGCCTCTTCGTTATTGGCGCATTGAACTATCAAGCCTATCTAACAGCATAAGCTAGCGCTTCAACCACTATATCAACCTTTTGTAAATTTCTTACCAATCAAAGCGATATAAATACGATAGTGCTTAGAAGAACATTGAATGATGATTTTACGGAATATGAGATCTCTTCGATATCATTTGCGTCAACAGAAACTATGCTTGTTACATAACTCATAACAAGAGGCTTTAATTATGGATTACCGACATATTCTGGTCGCACTTGAACTGTCTGACGACACCAAGATTCTCATTGATAGAGCGATCTTCTTCGCTGATAAACTGGAGGCTGGCATTTCATTTGTTTATATCGATGGTACGCATGGAGAAATTTATCCAGAGCTCGTTGATATTCAGGGAAATGACGGTGATTTACCCATCAATGAAGATGCCGTTAAGCATTTGAAAGAGTTTGAAGCCTACGCCAAGCACCCAATCAAGCACATTTTCGTGGGAACGGGTGATTTGAACGATAAGCTCAAAAATGCCATCGAAGCCAACGGCGTTGACCTATTGCTATGCGGCCATCACCATGATTTTTGGCATAAGCTCATCTCCCATTCTAAACAGATCATCGATACTTCCCCTATCGATATTCTCGTTGTTCCTATGGAATAGAAGCTCCAGTTCGACACTCAAAAATAACCGGCTTTGCCAACCTCTATCGGTATTATTGGTTGGCTTGATATCCTCTTCAACACACTCATCCTGACCGAAATCTCCTATTTCCCGCTTAGAGTAGAAATTTGTGATCTTGTCAGCTTATCAACTCGTAAGCGTCTAATAATTAACAAATCACGTCATTTCGATTTGAATCAACGTACTGAAATGTACGACCCAGACCATGCCTTCATCAATCAATGGACAGGCGGTAACGCAGTCACAACAAGCCTCACAAACCGGGACGCATTATGAAATTTAAAACGGTACGACTTGTATTAGGTGACCAACTCAACATTGAGCATTCATGGTTTAGACAGGTTAACGATGACGTTATTTACATCATTGCTGAGCTAAAACAAGAAACAGATTATGTTGCCTCTCACGTTCAAAAAGTGGCCGCGTTTTTCTGTGCGATGGGTTACTTCGCTAACGAACTCAAAGAACAAGGTAATCAAGTACTACACCTTACTCTTGACGACACAATGCAATTTGAAAACCTAGACACACTCCTAAAGCACTATGTACACGAATTCGGCGCAGAGAAATTCGAATATCAAAGGCCAGATGAATATCGCCTTTTAGAGCAGATGAACAAGCTCAAGCTCACCAATGCGACCAAAGGTTGTTGTGATACAGAACACTTCCTCTTTCCATTCGAAGAGATCGAACAACAGTTTCCGAAAGACAAACACATCATGATGGAGCACTTCTATCGCCGAATGAGAAAGCGTTTCGACATTTTGTTAGAAGACGGAAAGCCCGTTGGCGGCAAATGGAATTACGACGCGAACAATCGAAAGAAACTCAAGAAACAAGACATCGAAAACCTGCCTCAGCCGCTAATGTTTACCAATGACATAACCGACATTTTGCAGCGTATCGAGCACCACCAAGTGCAAACTATTGGTCAAGTCGGTAACCAGTTACTATGGCCGGTGAACCGCGCACAAAGCTTGTCTCTACTCGCTCATTTCTGCCAAGTCTGCTTGCCTTTATTTGGGCAGTTTCAAGATGCGATGACGACAGAGCACGACTCTAAATGGAGCTTGTATCATAGCCGTATATCGTTCTCGCTGAACAGTAAACTGCTGAGCCCTAAAGAAGTGATTGATGCAGCACTGTCGGCCTACCAAGCATCCTGTCTTCGAGACAGCTCACCAGATAAGCCAAGCATCGATATTGCACAGGTCGAAGGATTTGTACGCCAAATACTGGGGTGGCGAGAGTACATACGCGCCGTCTATTGGGCAAACATGCCTGCTTACGCCAACAAAAACCATTACTCAGCACATAATAACCTGCCCCATTACTTTTGGGACGGACAAACCAAGATGAACTGCATGAAGCATGCGATTGACCAGTCTCTTGAGTTTGCTTACGCGCACCACATCCAAAGGTTAATGATCACTGGCAACTTCTGTTTAATCACGGGTATAGACCCTGACCAAGTCGACAGTTGGTACCTCGGTATTTACGTCGACGCGATTGAGTGGGTTGAAATGCCAAATACGCGAGGTATGGCACTGTTTGCGGATGGCGGGATCGTAGGAACCAAACCATACTCTGCCAGCGGTTCCTATATCAACCGCATGAGTGACTACTGCAAAGGCTGTCACTACAAGATAAAAGAACGCAGCGGCGAGCAATCTTGCCCTTTCAATAGCTTGTATTGGCGCTTTATGGACCAGCACCGCGATGCGTTAAACCGCAACCCACGTATGGGCATGTTATATCGCTCTTGGGACAACATGGATGAGCAATCACAACAAGCGATTCTCGATACTGCTGAACAACGAATCACAAACTTGGAGAACTTATAATGGTGGAGCAACTCAGATTACACATATTGGTGGTCGGTGGGAGCGGCGGTATTGGTTTCGCTGTGGTTAAACACCTATTATCTGAGCTCTCTCGGTTTGATTTTCTTGATGTTCATGTAGACGCGACTTACCACTCTCAACAGCCGGAACTAGAAAACAATCGCTTGACCTGGCACAAAGTCGACGCGACCAATGAAGCTGATATCAAGCGTTTGAGTTCTGAGTTTGAACAACTTGATTGGTTGATCAACTGCGTGGGTATGCTCCACACTCCAGATCTTGGACCGGAGAAAAACTTGTCGTCCATCGACCCTGATTTTTTCCTCAAAAACATCTCTGTGAACACCCTACCGAGCTTATTATTGGCAAAGCACTTCACGCCGATACTTAAAGCGAGCGACAATCCAAAGTTTGCTGTGGTATCCGCAAAGGTTGGCAGTATTTCAGACAACAGATTAGGCGGTTGGTATAGCTACCGCTCATCGAAAGCAGCCCTAAATATGTTCATCAAAACCATGTCGATCGAATGGCAACGCACCATTAAGAAAGGCACCGTGTTGGCTCTGCACCCGGGCACGACAGACACAGCTCTGTCGAAGCCTTTTCAGACCAATGTCCCTGAAGGTAAGTTGTTTGAGTCAAGCTATGTCGCCCATCAGTTGGTCGATATTATTCGCACTGCCACACCGGATAACAGTGGGCACTTCTACGCTTACGATGGTGAACAGTTAAATTGGTAGTTGATACGAGTGTCCGTCTTTCATTAGTGCTAAAAAAGAAAACCCAACAGAGTTGAAGCTCCATTGGGTTTTTATTTAGAAAGAACGCCTCTGTTTTAAAAGGCGTTTGGTTGATATCTAGCTAAAGATAAAAACTGATCATCACGATTATTCAGCCCAATTGAACTTAGTATCGTCAACACCTTCTTTCTCTTCTTTAGCTCGCTCGCGTCGATGTTGTTCTTCAATTCGCGCAGCGTCTATCTCTTGCATGATGGCTTCGATATCAGCCAAGTCGTCGGTTTCCGTAAACTCACCCGTCAGTTTGCTGTCTGGCTTCAAGTCGCCTTTCTCGTACAGCGCCCACATTTCCTTGGCATACTCGGTTTTTGCCAGTTCAGGAGCAAACTGAGCGTAATAGTCACGGATGTTATTGATGTCACGAGCCAGCATCCACTCAGCGTTGTTGTTAGCCGAAGCGTCAACCGCTTGTGGTAGGTCGATAATTACTGGACCGTACTCATCCACCAATACGTTGAACTCAGACAAGTCACCATGGATCAAACCAACACACAGCATTTTAACTACGTAAGTCATCATCACGGCGTGGTCTTCGATCGCTTGCTCTGCTGACATCACCACATCGTTCAAACGTGGTGCAACGTAACCCTCATCGTCAGTGACCAGCTCCATAAGCAGTACGCCATCAAAGCAACCATAAGGGACAGGCACACGAACACCCGCTTCTGCCAGTTTATATAAGGCATCCACTTCAGCACTTTGCCAAACCTTTTCTTGTTGTTCACGACCAAAGCCAGAGCCTTTTTCCATCGCTCGAGCGCGGCGGCTATTTCGGACTTTTCGGCCTTCACGATACGCGGTCGCTTTTTTGAAGCTGCGTTGGCTTATTTCCTTATATACCTTGGCACAACGGATCGTATCGCCGCAGCGCACAATGTACACCGATGCTTCTTTGCCACTCATGAGTTGGCTTGTCACCTCGTCGACTAAACCGTCGTCAACTAAAGGCTGTATTCTTTTAGGTATCTTCATGCCGCCTTTATACATCACTTATCTTACAGATAGAAATATTAACTTGAGAAATGAATGACGAAACGATTAAAGGATCATCAAAATTACGACAAAGGAAGGAAATATTGGAGTTAACGGGTTTAGATCATGAGGATTGACCTGATCTATTCAGATTATGGGACTAAGACTTATTACGACAACAACGTTCAGAACAGTAGATCACGTCATCCCAACAGCGCTGCCATTTTTTACGCCATGCGAAAGGCTTTTGGCAAACAGGACATATCTTAGTCGGTAAATGGGGTTTCTTGTGCATGGCCGTTCCCTTCTTGAAGCATCCACTTCCTGCGTTTACTAGAGATTCCCTATTACGCTCGTACCTCGCTTTAGAGAATGACGAAGGCAATACGAACAAAGCCTAGTTCTCTATGACGTTCGTTCCTGACTTTAAGGAGTGACTGCGTAGTGATTTGTGACTACTCCCGACTCCGTCATCCTCGAGAAGGAGGAACGACTGAGTCGGGGATCTGCTTCATCTAGCTCTGTTTCTATTTCTGCGCAGATAAATTTAGCAAGAACCAAAGTAACAACCTAAGCGACAACCTTGTACTGCTTCTCCATCTCACTCACACCTAAGCCAGAGTGTTTTGTCACTTTAAGCTGAACGGGCACTCGCTCTTTCAGTGCTTCAACGTGGCTAATGACACCGATCATCTTGCCTGATGCATTCAAGTTATCTAACGCGTTAAGGGCAATGTCCAATGTGTCACTATCCAACGTGCCGAAACCTTCATCTAAGAACAGAGAATCAATACTGGTTTTGTAGCTCACAAGATCAGAAAGCGCTAATGCCAACGCCAAGCTCACCAAGAAGCTTTCGCCACCTGATAAAGTCTTTGTATCACGCATCACATCGCCCTGCCATGTGTCGAGCACTTGCAGTTCTAAACCATCGTCGGCTTTACGTTTAAGCTCGTAACGACCATGCAAACGTTGTAGCTGCTTGTTCGCAAGGTACACCAAGTTTTCCAATGTTAAACCTTGGGCAAACTTACGGAACTTGTCGCCGTTCTTAGAGCCAATAAGTGAGTTCAAACGAGAGATATCATCAAACTCGACTTGTTGCTCATCAATTTGCTTAAACAGATCTTGCTGATTACTGCGGTTCTGGCTATCCGTTTCAAGATTGGCAGAAATTGCACCGATCTTGGTCGCATGGCTTTGCTGTGCGTTTTGACACTCAGTAGTCGCTTCTTCAACTTTCTGTTGGTCTTGCTCTTGCCATGCTTTCGCATTTTCGTGATTTAGTAGATCCACTTGTGTCGCTTTGGCGGCGTTCAACCTAGCTTGCGCACTGACAATCGCTTCGTCTAAAGACTTCTTCAGGCTTTGAAGTTGAGTTCTAACCTCTTCATCTAACAACGCTGCTTCAAAATTAGCCTCATCTTCGAACGGGCTAGTTTTCAGCGCTTCTAACCAAGCATTCGACGCTTGTGTGTAGCTCGATTGCTTACTGACTAACTCGTCCGAGAAACCAGTGTGTTTGGTTTGCTCGGTTCGATGTTCAAGTTCGCTGCGGTTAAGCACTAACTGCGCGGCATCAAATGCATTTACTGCTTCAGTGACTCTTTGCTTCATCGCATTGCTGGTGGCTTGAATGTCTTTGTCACCAAACAACTCTGTTCTTTCAGCCGTTACACGACTGAGTTCTGACACTAAAGACTCACTCTCTTGCGTCAGTGTCGCGAGCTCTTTCTCAACACTGCTTAGCTTGTCGTCTAACGTTTTCAATTCGGCATTTTGAGTAATCAGTTGCTTCTCAATATCGGCCTGTTGCTGTTTGGTTTGCTGCCATGTGCTTGATGCTTGCGATTTCGCAGTAAACCAATCATCGATATGCTCAAGTTCAGGTGCTTCGATAGAAGTTTGAACAATGCTCTCTTTCAAAGCGTTCCATTGCTGGCCTTTCGCTTGAGCTATTTGAGTCACTTGCTCGTTTGCGACTTGGTTTTGCTTATTCAAATCAGCTAAGCGTTGCTCGGCCAACTCGAGATTAGACTGCGCTTTGTCAGCCATAACACTTACAGACAGGCGTTGTTTCTCAGCTTCAGCGTAATGCGCTTTAGCATCACCCAACGCTTTGAGTTGCTGCGCGCTCTGACTTAGTTGAAGTTCACACTGCTGAGCAAAGGTCGCGACTGTAGCTTCATTGCCTAAATCGTTAATCGTTAGCAGTGCCAGTTCAGGAGCCGTGCCAACGAAATCCGATAAGCTCTGTTGAAGCTTGCCGACAACGCCTTGCCAATTCAATTGAGCCTGCTGAATATCCGCTTGCGCACGTTGAATATCATCGTTCAACGCTGCAATCACAAGGGTAAGAGAATCTAACTGCTGACGATGCTCTTGGCCTTCTTTTTTGATAGCCGTTAGCTCTAGGTTTTCTCTATCTTTTTGAGCAACCAAATTTGCAATATCTTGAGACTGTTCAATCGCATGGTCTGTTGAACCACACAGTGGGCATTCAGACCCAGATTCTAGAGCTGCACGATATTTTGCTAATTCACCTTCTTGATCAATCAATCGCGTTAATCGCTCAAGCGAAGTCTCTTTCTCTTTATATCGCTCCACCAACACTTCACGCTCTTTCGAAAGCTTGTCGACCAACTGGGTGTTGGTTTGATGTGCCTGTGTTTTCACGTGCAGCTGTTGTTGGGCATTTAGAAAACCACGATTGATCTCGAGTAATGAGTGCGTATTGCGATTCCAAAACTCCAACAGATCTTTTTGCGAATTCAACACTTGCTCGCTAGTGTTGCCTTGCAAGGCTTCCCACTGTTGCTTTGCACTACTCTCGAGAACAACCAATTCAGCTAAAGTTTTATCTTGCGTTGCTTTAGCATCTTGCGCGGATTTGATGATCGTTTGCTGTGCATCAACTGCAGACAAAGCTTGCTTCGCTGAATTCAACTGCTCTGAATGCTGGCGCTCTAGAGTACGAACTTGCTCGACCTTTGCTTGCCACTGACCTAGGTATTTTTCCAGATGTTGGTCAGCTTGATGTGTATTTAAATACTCACTGCTGAGTTGATCTTGTTGCTTCAGTGCATCTGTTTTTTGGACTAAAACAATCTGTTGATTACGCTGCTGCGTATGTTGCTCGTTAAGCGTATTCGCTGCACTAACGGCCGCAGTTTGCTTATCTTTGAGTACGGCAATTTGGTTATCTAACGGGCGAACCTGCTCGATGATCTTCTCTTGATCCTGCTGTTCGGCTTTTACCTGTTCGACAATCGCACTGCTTTGAGTCAGTTTAGTTTGCGCGTCTTGCATTTCTGCATCACGAACGGCAAGTAACTTGGTGCTGTTATCTAGGTGAGCTTGAGTAGTGTTCACCTCTTGTTCGCAACGCTTTAAATCTTTGTGTACTGGACGCAGCTTTTCAGCCGGCTCACTGTTTGCCAAGCGCTCTAGTGACGGTTGGTTACGGTCTAGTTCATCTTGAGCGGTTTTCAGATCGAGCTCACTGGCCGCAATAGTTTGCTCAGCTTTGGTCACGTCTTTCCACCAGCTAAGATGCACTTGCCACTCTTTTAATTGCTCGGCTAAACGCTTCTGCTCTACTTCTAGCGTTTCACGCTCTGCGGTCAGCTCTTTGATTTGCTCTTCAGACAGTAAGCTCACACCTTCAGCTTTCGCTTTAAGTTGATTAAGCGACTCTTCACTCGACTTAAAATGATCGTAGATACGCTCTGAAATCAGGCTATAAACTTCTGTTCCCGTCAGCTCTTCAAGTAGCTCTGCACGGTCGTTAGCATTGGCATTTAAGAACGCCGCAAACTCACCCTGAGACAACATGATGGATTTAGTGAAGCGTGAGAAATCGAGCCCTGTAACCTGCTCCACCAACTTGATCTTCTTAGTGAGCATGGTCTCTAACACTTTATCTGTGTCGGCATCTGCAAATTCACAGGTCGGCGTTTGCAGTGCGCCATCATGTTTGCCACGTGCGCGCTTTTGGTGGAAGTTAGAGCGGTACGTTTTACCCTGCACTTCAAATTCAAGCTCAGCAAAGCACTCGCCCGTACCACGAGTCATTAATTCATTATTACCTTTAGCAATGCTTTTCAAACGCGGTGTGCGATGGAAAAGTGCCAAGCAAATCGCATCAAGAATGGTGGTTTTACCCGCCCCAGTTGGACCAGTAATTGCGAACAGACCGTTTTCTGCAAACGGCGATTGGGTAAAATCGAGCTTCCAGCGCCCTTTCAAAGAGTTCAGGTTTTCAAATTCTAGGCTTAAAATCTTCATACGATTACTCTTCTACTTTATTGGGCGCTTGAGCGCTTTCAGACACTTCGACCATCACTTGTTTGAACTTCACCGTCATGCGCTCTAAACGCGCTTTTTCAGAATCGGTTTCAAACTCTTCTAAGGCAATACGCTTCGTAAACACGTCCATCGGGCTCAGTTCAGATAAGGTCTCTGCCGACTCTTGCTCTAATGCTTGATTACGACGCTCTCTTGCTCGGCGCAGTTGAAGTACTTCCACATTCAATCCTTCGGTCAGTGCGCGCATACGTTCTTGTAGATCCGACAAGTAATCTTGCGCTTGCACTTCTATCGATAACCATACGCTTTGGTCGCTATCTAAACCTATGTATTGGTTAAGCTGAGATTCGATCTCGCTCAAGTCGCCTTTGATTTCAGCTAGAGGTTGGAATGTGGGAACAGGCAGTTGAGAAATGGTGCGCTCACCTTCAACAAACTCAACCACACACACTTGTTTTTGAGACTTAAGTTCATCAAAACTTAGTGGGATTGGAGAGCCTGAATAACGAATGTATTCACGCTTTGCCACCACTTGTGGGCGGTGGATATGACCAAGTGCAATATAGTCTGCGTCTGGGAAGCCATCAGCGGCAAAACCATCAAGGTTGCCGACATAGATATCACGTACCGAATCCGATTGTTGAACACCCATCGCAGTTAAGTGGCCGGTAGCGATGATCGGCATGTGCTCGCTGTTTGCAAACGTCGCGCGCTTAGCAACCGCCGCATCATAAACACTTTGATAATGCTGTTTGATTGCATCGCCGAGTTGCTTCTGACGCTCAACGCCAGTGACACCCGCCTGGCTCATCAACACATCGCGAGGGCGAATAAAAGGAATGGCACAAACCAGCGCTTCTACATCGCCGTTCTTACCTTTTAGCTCGACAACCTGAGTCGCATGATCTTCATTGGTGTTCGGAATTACGTCTGCGCCCATGTACTTCAGTAATTGCTGTGTCTCCTTCAACACAGACACCGAGTCATGGTTACCACCTAATAACACCAATTGGCAACCGATCTTGTTCGAATCGACCACAAACTTGTTATACATCTCACGAGCGTAACTCGGCGGTGTACTGGTATCGAAAATGTCGCCAGCAACAATGATCGCGTCGATGTCGTGCTCTGTAACTTGCTCAAGTAACCATTGTAAAAACCGTTCATGTTCATTCTTACGGCTTTTATTGTAGAAGTTTTGGCCAAGGTGCCAATCGGACGTGTGAAGAATCTTCATTGCTGCTCACTGGAAGTCGGTAATACCTTTAATCTACCAAAATAGTCGAGATAATTCCCTTTTATAAGCTTGTGAAAACCAACTAATTTCAGGCTTTGGACCAACTCCGCCCATAGCGTGACCAATCGTTATTTTTGACATAAAAAAACCGCTCAACGTTAGAGCGGTTTTAGGTGTCCATAGCTTTAGCTTTAAGCTATTTCACAGAGGTCGTCAAAAATTGTACGAAGCGCCCAGAGTTACTGTGCTAAACGCTACATCACGGCTTGCCAGTCTATTACCATTCGGGCCGAAGAATTCGATATTTACTGCATCTGCTTGTGAGATTAAACGTAAGGTTAGGCTTTCTACTGGAGTGTATTCAACACCTATACCAAAATGGAAGCCTAATTACGCGCAGCTAGACAATCAAAGATATTGCAATAGATGCCATGATCACGCCAACGACAAATTCCAACACCTTCCACGCTCTCGGGTTCTTAAACATTGGAGCCAAGAAGCGAGCGCCATATCCAAGTGAAAAGAAGAACACGAATGACGCCGATACCGCCCCAGCGCCAAACAACATTTGATCCGGTTGATATTGAGTTGAGATAGACCCCAGCAATACCACAGTATCCAAATACACATGCGGGTTAAGCCAAGTGAACGCCAAACACATCGCAATCGCTTTGGTTAATGAGTCTTCAGTTTCTGCCGTGGCTTCTAAGGCGTGGTTTTCGGTAAATGCTGATCGGAAGCTTAAGAATGAATAGACACCCAAAAAGATAGCGCCACCATAACGGGCGAACTGCTCAATTTGTGGGAACTGTTTAACGATTGCGCCAAAGCCCGTCACGCCAAAGCTAATCAGTAAGGCGTCAGAAATGGCACATACAGCACAAACTGCCAATACGTGTTGGTTCTTAAGCCCTTGCTTTAAAACAAACGCATTTTGAGAGCCAATCGCAAGAATCAGCGAAAGGCCAAGGGAGAAACCTGCAAAGTAAGTCGACATCTAAGGCTAGCCTCTTAACGCAACTCAATACGCATAAACTGGCTGTGCGGATCCAACACATAATCAGCAAAGGGTTCACAGTATCCAAAGCCAAACTTTTCATACAGGTTACGTGCGGCCTTAAAGTAGTCTTCTGAGCCAGTCTCTAAGCTGATTGTTTGATACTGGCGAATGGCCGCTGTATCTAATACGTGTTGTAAAAGTTGGCTGGCAACACCTGACTTTCGAGCAAACTGTGAGGTCCTCATTGATTTGAGTTCAGCGTGTTGGGTATTCAGCTCTTTAATGGCGACACACCCAAGCAGTTGGCTGTCTTTCCAAGCACTGAAAAAGGTAATTTCTGGTGACTTGAGCCCATCTAGATCCAGTGCATGGACGCTTTCGGCTGGCGAAGTGGCGTACATATCAGCGAGGTGCTCTTCAAGTAATTCAATGACTTCCCCACCCGACAAGTCATCCACCTTAATTTCTATTGAAGCACTGCTTTCCAATGCTGTTCTATTTTCCATTGAACCCTGTGCATTTATTGCTGATGTCATTGTTTCAACTCTCCTTGTTTAGTTCGCTTATTTAGCTTGAGTGATTTGGTTTTTATCAACAGCCCACTTTCCTGAATTGTTTCCTTTTCAAGAACTCGGTTTGAATCAGTAAAATTACTGATTAATCATAAAATTATAAATGTCACACTGGGTTTACCTAGATACCATATTTTTCCTATCTCGTCTCGTGATAAAAGCGTTCCGCAAAGCCCGTATGGTCGCTGCATTGAGGGAGCAACACCTGTTTTAGTTAACGAATAAGTAGTCAGGGCAAAGTGAATAGCGATGACACGCGTACTGATGTTGTTGGCAGCTTAAACATCCCTTTAAACGGTCTCATTTAAAACGACCATAAGTTAGAAAATAAAACGCTTTCATTGATCGAATATTTGATTGCGATTTTCCAATTTCGGTATATGATGCGCCACCCTAATTTTTCAGCTTATGCTGCAGCAAATATGTCCGCCAACGCACTCTATACCGACCTATCCGGTTACTATGATTTAATGTGTGTAGATATTGACTACCAAACGCAAAGCAACTGCGTACGTAGACTCCATCAAATCTTTGGAAATGAAGGAAAAACACACCTCGATTTAGCTTGTGGCACTGGCCCACACGTTCGTCATTTTATTGATTTCGGTTACCAAAGCGGTGGCCTAGATATTAACAAGCCGATGTTAGATATCGCAGAAGTTCGCTGCCCGGAAGCCAAGTTCTCAGTACAAAACATGAGTAACTTTGAGGTCACGGAACCACTCGATCTTATTACTTGCTTCCTGTATTCCATCCATTACAACGATGGCCTAGAGAAGCTTAAAGAGTGTATTGAAAGTGTGCATCGCGCGTTGAAGCCAGAAGGTATTTTCTGTTTTAACGTGGTTGATAAAGACAAGATCAGCAACGACCTGTTTGTTAGACACACAAAAAACCAAGACAAAGACGATTTCACGTTCCGTTCTGGTTGGTATTACTCTGGTCAGGGTGATAAGCAAGCGCTAAAGCTTAGTATCGAGAAGACGACTGCTGGTGAAACTCAAGTATGGAATGATGAACACCCAATGGTGGCATTCTCGTTTAAAGAGTTAATCGAGATATTGAAGCCCTACTTCGAGGTTAATATCTTCGAGCACGATTACGACAAGCTGATTCCTTGGGATACTCAGTCCGGTAATGCGCTGATCACATGTGTCAAAATCTAGATTAATAGATAAACGGCAAATTAAACCAAATCTATAGATCAAAAAAGAACCCACACTCGCCATTCTCCTTTTAGAGCATCAGCCAGTGTGGGTTCTTTTGTATCAAGCTATCAGTTACTGAACTCTAAATTAGAAGTCCGCTGTCATACCTACGTAGTAAGTACGTGGCTCTTCAACATAGCCCATGCTCTCTAGCTCTTGTGATACAGCTTCGTCAGTTAAGTTCGTGATACCTGCACGTAGTCGTACTGAAGCATTCACGTTGTAGACAGCACCTAGGTTCAGCGTTGTGTAAGCGTCTTGAGTTAGATCGCTTTCGATCTGACGTTCACCACGGTAACGCGCACTCACGAAAGTACTTAGATCGTAAGTTGGGCTCCAGTTCAGTTTAACTAAACCCGAATGCTTGTAACGCTCAAGTAATTCGTCACCAGTAGACTTATCTTCAGTGTCTAAGAATGTGTAATTACCAGACACACCCCATTCATCAGTAATTTGGAATTGGCCTGTAAGCTCAGCACCTTGAACTACAGCCTCTGATACGTTTGTATAAGTACGCTTACCATTCACATAGCCAGTTGAGCTTGAACTATCAGCGCAACCTTTACCCGATTCAAACACTCCGCCGTTCTCACAATAGGTTTCATCACGATCAATTAGGTCGTTGATTTCATTTCGGAATAAGGCACCTTCAACATTCCAACGAGGTTGGCTATAAATCGCAGCGATCTCATAGTTCAAGCTGGTTTCGGGCTTAAGATCTTCATTACCATGTAAATCACATACGCCTTTACAGCTATTAACTGTGTAGTCTGTCTGATTTTGAGTCAATGTTGGTGCTTTAAATGCTTTACCCACACCACCCTTGATGATCAGGTCATTCGTTGTTTGATGAACCAAGTACACACGTGGGCTGAACTCTTCACCGTACAGTTCATGCTTATCTAAACGACCACCAATGGTTGCCGTTAGTTGATCCGTCATTAACCATTGGTCTTGAACAAATAACGCACCTTGATAAGCTTCAGATGTACCATTGACTAAGTTTTCTTTGTTGGTTAATTCACTCAACTGGTAGTCCATACCAAACGTTACGGTGTGACTATCACCAAGATAAGTGGTCGCCGAAGCTTCAACAATTTGAGTCAGTTCTTCGATGTCACTGCTATAGTTAGTATCTGAGTCCGCAGCATCATTATCTGTCACATTTTCACGTGAATAACGTACTTGCGTGTCACCCCAGCTCCAAAAACCACTATGTGTGATCGCTTGGCTCTGACGTACAACACGTGTGTCAGACTCAATCACAGATGATACGTTTTCCGCAGATGACTCACGTTCGTCGTCACTGTAACCAAAATCGAAATCAATGGTTTGGTTGTCTGTTGCATTCCATGTCAGGCTCGCGAGTAAGCTTAATGTCTCTCTTTCTTCTAACGCAGTAATGTCTGAACGATCGTAACCAGAGCTATGCGTACCAGAATAGGGTTGCCAAGCATCACGGCTAGTTTGGTTAACAGATAGGCGAGCAAACAACTCGTCTTCAATCAACGCACCAGATGTCGTGAAGCCCATCGAATACTCTTCCCCTCCATCACCATCAAGTGGAGATGAAGTGTCCATGCTCAGTGTAGAGCTCCAATCGTTTTCTGGAGCCTTAGTGATGATGTTGATTGTACCGCCCATACCATCTGAACCGTAAAGTGCAGACATTGGGCCACGGATTATTTCAACACGTTCGATCGAATCAGCAGGAATCGTTGATAGGTCAAAGTCGTTACCACGGATGATGGCACTTGCAGAGCTTAAACGACGACCGTTCACCATGATAAGAGTGTAATCTGAATCCATACCACGAATAGAGATCATCTGACGGCCAGCACGTGTGCTATCAAAATCAGACTCAACACTCGTTGATTCGGCAACGATGTCTGCCAAGGTAATACCAGGGCTGTCTTCAATGTCTTGCGCGGTGATAACCGACATTGAAGCTGGCGCTTGTTTTAGTGCCATCTCGGTACGAGTTGCCGTAACAACCATTTGTTCATCTGTTGCTTGCGCTTCTTCTTGCGCTAACACGTTAGCTGAAAGTGAGGTACAAATAACAGCGACTGCGATCGAAAGGGGTTTACGAACCAAAAGAGGTTTGCGAATCAAAAGAGATCTCTCAGACATGATATTCATTCTTATATGTGATTAGTAATGATAATGATTTTCATTAAACAACCAACTACCATTCTTATCAACGAAAGTTTCATACCAAAAATCGATTCTCGTTATTCACCATACAAATAATGAAAGAGATCTATATCCAACTCGATAGGTATTCGTAATTTTCATTCACCCTGCAGATGGATTATGTATAAAGCTCTTTGAATATATTGCGAACCCAGCGACACATCGGGTCGTTATGAAAGCGCTTATGCCAGTATAAGTAGACGTCTTCTGATGGGTGGCGCAACGCTTTAGGCACGCGTTTACAAACAAGATCTCTTTGCGTAGCGGCTTGTTGAGCAAAAGGTGTCGGTAAATGAAAGATGATGTCGGTTGCTTCTGCCATATCCGGCGCGACGTTAAAATTGGAAAGCTGAATTGGAATGGACAGCTGGCGCTGCTTATCAATCAAGCCAAGATCTTTAAATCGACTTTCGATCGAGAGCTTCTTATCCCCTTGCAGTGAGATTTGACCAAGTTGGCTATTCAACAAGTCATCAACCGTGATCTCTTTGTCCGCCAAAAGATGTTTTTTACTCATCAGCAAACGGTAATCGCGGCTAATCACGAACATTCGATACAAATTTTGCTCTGAACTTAACGGCTCGTGGGTCGACAACACAAAGTGCGCATCACCGGATAACAGAGGCTCAAAGTGTCGTTTAGGAATCGAGTCGATATCAACAGTCATGTTTGGCGCTTGTTGACGTATCTCCGCAACTACCTTGGGCAGCAAGTGCGCGACATTAGGCACTAAACCAAAGAAGCGAACCGTACTGTCACTGCTTTGCGGTTCGAATACATCGCCATGTACCAGCTTTTCTAAACGTGTCAGTACCGAATTGAGATCTTGCTTAATGGCTTCTGCTTTTGGCGTTAACTCATAGCCATAAGCCGCTCGCACCAATAGATCATCATTGAAAACGGTACGCAGTTTTTGCAGAGATCGGCTCACCGTAGGTTGGCTCATATCCAGCGCCAATGCCGTGTTGGAAACGTGCTTCTCTTCAAGAAGGTGTTTAAGAATAACGAGTAGATTGAGGTCGACTTGAGCAAGATTCATTATGCAAATATTAACAATATATAAAATTCAATGTGCGCATAGTGCTATTTCTTAACATGTAATACAATTGATAATCACTCCTATTTTGATCTAGAGCAATATGCAGAGCAGAGTTTAAGGTTAAGTGGGTTTTAAAGCTCTAAGTCAGAACTGTTTAAACATAAAAAAGAGAGGCACAATGGCCTCTCTTTGATCGTCTACTTTATATTGCTAGCGTTGAGCTATCAGACTACAGCTTTGTCCAAGCATCTTGCCAGTATTGGCTATCTGCTGGAGCGTAAGACGCGCTTGCACACCATGCCGTGTATGGCCAAGGCTTACATTCGTACAAGCCATTATCGCTGCCGACCACAATGTCACCCGCTGCGTAGTTTGTGCCCGCTTCATATGGAGGGTAATCACCTGGAGGAGGTGTTGTTCCGCCACCGTCTTTAACAGCGAACGAATCGTTTACCATCACCATTTCACCGTCAGATGCTTTACCGACTACTTCAAGTGCATATTGCCCTTCCGCTACATCGTATAAGTCGATGGTAATAGCACGGCTGTCCGTTACGTTAACCTTAGTTTGCTCAACCATAGTACCTGCACTGTTGATCACCATAGCGGTAACATCTAATGCTTCATTTGATGTCAGTGTCAGATCTAAACGCACGTTGCCGTTATCTGGCGCATATTGTGATTGAAGTCCTGAAACCGAAAGCTCTAAGTCATCGCCCGGATCTGGGTTACCACCACATGAAGAGTCTGAAACTTTTCTCCAAACGCCCCACTCACCTGTTGTTCCTGGCTCTTCGCCGCGAGTGTACCAACCTGCTCCCCACGTTGAACCGTCATGAGATACTTGATCACCTTCAACATAAACGGTGTCGGCATCCCATGCCGCAGCACAGTTAGAACCATCAGTCACAGACACTTTACGGTCAACGGTTACGGTTTGGTTCGCGCTGTCTGTCACGCTATACACAAGTGTGTAGTTGCCGATTTCATTTACATCGACACTGCCAGTGTGTGTAATAGTGCTTGTCAGGTCGCCATCTTCAGCATCATTCGCCGTCACGCCTGCCATAGCATCAAATGCAGTACCCAACACAACTGTTGTGTCAGATACGCCATTAAATACTGGCTTCTGGCTGTAAACCTCTACCGTTCTCGCTTTAGTGGTTTCGTTGTTATCGCTGTCTTTCACTCGGTAAGTCAAAACGTAAGTGCCAATAACACTGGTTTCAACGTAACCTTCAACATCGATTGATGACGTTAGATCGCCGTCTTCTTTGTCTGTTGCCGTCACGCCATCCATAGGATCAAACGTTGTGCCGTGAAGAACACGCGTATTTTCGACACCTTTAAGAACGGGCTCGCCCTCGACTGGTGGTGGCGTTACCTGACCGTGTACAAACGGGCCGTAGTCTTTAATGAACTGCTCGTTGTATTGTTGGCCGTTTTTGTTGGTGCCCATGTCCCAGTTGATAGACCAAGTCATCACACCACGTAGCGGTTGACCTTGCGCCGTTAGGCTATCAAATGCGTCGTATAAATCTTGTGGCTCTTGTACAAAACCGGTTGCTGCAGCATCGATGCTTGAAGGAATACCAAACACGAGCTTGTCATGTGGGATCTTGTGGAAACCACGCGTTCCGTTGATAAGAGAATCAGAAATGTAGTAGATGAATTCTTCTTTTAACGCATCGTTGTTTTGAGCAATCCAACCCACGCCTTCAACCCAGATACCATCGCCACCTTGGTTGTAAAATTGTGGGTTAATCCAGTCGTAGTAGCCTTCTAGATTATCGATATAAGGAACGTACTTACCGCCTGTCGTTAGATACGGGAACTCAGGCGCCATTGTAATAAGGAAGTTTTTACCTTCTGCGCGGTAGTGATCTTTCACTAGCTTAAGTGCATCCGGAATCACGGTTTGGTTGTTTGCGGCGGTTACGGCTGCTTGTTCAAGGTCAATATCTAGGCCATCGAAGCCGTAACGCTCGGTAAGACGGATAATCTCATCAGCAAAGGCTCTTTCATCACCGGTTTCTAGCTCTACGTGTGCATCAGCACCACCCAAAGCCAACAGTACAGAGCGACCTTGCTTGTTGAGCTCAGAGATTTGGTCAATAAATTGTTCTTCTGAAAGCCCAATGGTTGGGTCCAGTTTAAAAGTTGGGATTCGACCATCAGCCACATCGTAAACCTTCATGAATGACACATTCACGATGTTGTACATTGGGTTCACTTCATCCAACGTCACACATGGCGCATTACCACCTTGGTAGCCGCCACCGTCACACCAGTTATGCCAATAGCCAACCACGACGCCAGAGTCTGGATTCGTCATATCTGAACCATTCGCATAAACAGCGCCAGACATAGCCGCCATGCCGACCGATACTGCTAATTGTAGAGCTTTACGTTTCAACATTAGTCCCACTTCCTTACTTAACAGCTGTGCCAATCACAACCGAACCAATTCATTGTAATCATGAATATTTATAGAGAAGTAATGGAATTTATAGGAAAAGATGACCTTTGATTTAACTTGTGATTTTAAGTCACAGATTGAATATCAGAATCAATATGATTTTGACTTTTCATTCAAATTGAAATGCTAAAAACTGTTATTTTCGGCTGAATGCATTGACCATATAAATATTTAATCAACCTTAATTCACTATGATAATTAACCAAAAATATAAAAAATCACCGATAGGAAAAAATAAACTTTAAATCGGCAAAAATCATCCCAAATACGCCGTAATTACTGACCTAAGACCAGATACCATTGCGAGTGATATCACTAAAACAGCCTGGATATAGCCATCATACATGTGCTAGCAATACGCACGTATAACGGAATATAGGAGCAAGAATTTGTAGGATTTTGAATGTATACGTCGGGAGTTTTTCAGTTAACCGTCAGTGCCAGATGAATAATATGCATCCAATAGTGAAATAAAATTCACCTTATCAAGTTCATTAAGTTGATTAATTCCAGCCGCTGCTTTTCTTCCTCCGCCAGTCGCAAAACTTGAGCAAATTTCGTCTGCACCCGTTCTATTTGATAATGGCGCACGTAAGCTCACCGTGTAAGACTCGCCGTCTTGGTTTTTCGTTAATACTGCTTGCGCTCGGTTTGGATCTTGATTAACGATTTCATTACCAAATACGCCACTGATGCGCCTTGCCCACGTCTCACCTGGCAGTTCAAACACACGTGCGACTTCACTTTCATAAACAGGAGCAAGGTTTGATAACTGCTGGCGATCATTTTGATAAGCATCTCGTAGTCGATAAAACACAGAGTCTTTATCATCCAAAAGATCAAACGGATTCGGGTATTGATAAAGGGTTTTGTAGAGCTCAGCTGGCGTGAAATGCAAATCACTCAGTGACGAACCGTAACCGTTGTAGTTAACCAAGGTACCTAGCTCTTCTAGAAACTCTTTTTGAGATTGAGCGAATCCATTTTCATCCGCTAGCCGCGCCGCCACCGTTTTTAGATTGTCGCCAAAGGCAGCTGCGATTGCCCAAGCCACATGCGCACCATTCAGCTTCTGGTTAATCAGCAAGCTCGTGCAGCTCTCTGGCGCGGTATCAATCAGAGTATCTAAATGACTAGAAGTTGGGACATCCCCTGTTCGGTGGTGATCGCAATAAAATACATTGATGTTTGCGTCTAGCAGTGAGTGCAATGCAGGCAGGTTTTTCTCCATCGATACATCTAAAACGGTAACGGAAGAAACATCACCTTGCTTACCCGGCTCCATAGTTTGAGTAACAACTTGAGAGACCAACTTAATATCACGCTTAACACCAGTAATGAGCACGCTCTCTCTTGGCTCACTTAATCGCAGCTGTAACAACGCGATTATGCCATCTGCGTCTCCGTTGAATACGTCGTAGTGCATGTTGTTCCTCTTCCTATAGATTTAACCGTTTGCCAGAAACGCGCCAATTCGTTTGTGTGTTCGATAGTCTGTCATTATTTTAGTTATATTTCACAGATACTTAAGTCTATTTTGGAATGCCTTATTCTCATTAGATTGAAAAGATAAACACATTAATAATATTGTATGACTTATATCACAGTAAAAGAATACGAAAAGATTATAAAATAAGCGCCTCCCACTTAATGATAAAGAGACGAATGAACACTACCACCACTCTTGTTTATGACACTTTGAAAAGCCTTGCTGCTCACGCTCCTGAGCAACATGCCGAGATTCGCCAGCGTTTATATGAGCAGTTGAGCCTGCCATTTAACAAGCAGCTCTCGTTATACGCTAATGTGCTTGGTCCTATCAGCTCAGGTAAGTTAGCGGGATGCGACAATATTGATAAAGCGGTTGAACTGGCACTGGATGTGCTGGAAGGCCGAAATAAGTAGTCCCCCCTTTAATACGTAATATAACGGCCCAGATCTTCCCCCAGATCGGGCCGTTTTTTTATTCTCGTCATTTATCTATTTGAATTTCAGGCACAAAAAAGGCGTAGATGATCCACGCCTTTTGTTTTAGTAAGTTCTATGTTGTTTATGAAGTCTTGAACTGCGCGACCGCTTGGTCCATATCGTTCGCTTGCTCTGCTACCTTGTCCACTTCAACTAAGCAATGCTGCGCCGAAGCGTTATTGTCGTTCGAGATAGTGTTCAGCTCAGTAATTGAGTCACTCACTTGCGCCATTACTGCGCCCTGCTCTTCAATCGCTGAAGCAATACGTTCTGAATTACCTTGGATGCTTTCCATGTCGCTCAAGATAAGTTGCAAGCTCGCATCCAGCTCTTCCGAATCTTTCAGCGTTAGTTGACCTTGTTGATTACACTCGCCAATCTCTGCCATCGACGCCTGCATCTGGCTTTGAATTGCACTCACCACTGAAGTTATCTCTGTGGTCGATTGATGCGTTCTGCTTGCTAGTGCGCGTACTTCATCGGCAACTACCGCAAAGCCACGACCTTGTTCACCCGCACGTGCTGCTTCAATTGCTGCGTTCAATGCCAATAGGTTAGTTTGTTCTGCAATGCCTTGGATGATGTTTACTGCATCGCCGATCTGGTCAACATGATGGTTCAGTGAACTGATCGAATCTTGGCTGCTTGAAAGACGTTCAGACAACTGGGTGATGTTGCTGATGGTTTCAACCACCACTTCACGGCCTTTATCGGCATTCACTTTCGCTTGATGTACACCTTCAGCGGCAACCGATGTGCTTTCAGAGATCTCGCCAATGGTGAGTACCATCTCTTGAACTGACGTTGTCATTGTAGATGTGTGATTTGCTTGAACTTCAAACTGTTTGATTACTGACTCTAGCTCATCATGCATGTTCGATGTGCTTTGTGTCAGTTGCAGTGACTTAGATTGAGAGGCAGCGATAAGCCCTTCCAGTTGATCCAACAGTTGGTTGAAGTATTGGCCTAGCGTGCTGAGTTCGTCTTTACCATCTAGGTGAGAGCGAATAGACACGTCGTTTGAGTTAACGATATTACGGATAACCGAAAGCAGTGACTCAATTTTGCCAATGATAGAACGGACGATTAACCAGCTGAACAGAATGATCGACACAAGTAGTGTGACGCAAAGGATGTTGTTGATCAGCGATAGTTTGTCCATCTCTTGCTGCGTTTGTTGGTCTAGCACCGCGGAGAACTCTTTAAATTGAGTTTCGATAGCATGAGAACCCGAGCGAGCTTGCCCAAGCAGACCTTCGTTGTGCTTCAAGCCAATCACTCGCTTCTGTTCAACCACTTGACGTGCAGCATCTATCAAAGCAGTTGAGCTTCCAACATTAGAAGTAATAGAAAGAACACTCGGATCGAACTCACCCTGTTCAATTAAGTCATTGAACAGGTAAAGCTCGATTTTTTGTTCAGCACTGGCTGTCGCGCTGATGTTATCGAGCAAAACATGAAACTCGCCTAGCATGCCTTTGTCGCGTGCTAGCCCATAGACTTCGCTCGCTTTAACTAGGTTAACAAAGCTGGTGTGGTAGGTTTCGATGTCTTCACGTAGGTGTGTGCTGTTGGCTAAGCCTAAATCACTGAGCACTGTATCTAGTTCGGATTCAGACGCTAAGAATTTGTTGTAGTTTACGTCGAACTTGTCGAGGTATTTCATATCGCTACGCAGCAAGAAATCTTTCTCGTTACGGCGAAGGTTGAGCAAGCGCACTTCAAGTTCTTTGGTAATTTGTTTGGCTTCACTCATTTGAGCGGTGGTGTCTGCAAATTGCGATGTGGTAAACAGCAGTGAAATCATGCCGAAGATGGAGAACATCCCCAACGAATAGAGCTTTTTCTTTATGTTCATATACGTGGCTCGTCTTTACTAAATTAACTATGAGTATCCAAATAAATCGCATCAAAGAATGGATATCCAACTTGCGCGACCTGATTATTGTTATGGTTTTTATATCGATAATGAGCGTCTAAAACTGTGGCTTCTAAGTCCACTAGCTATGACGTTCTTAATTGCATTTAAACAGCAAATGAAACAGCCAACTAAACTTAAATTCATCAATAACACAAATTTATTACATGTACATTAGTTGAATGATAAAAGTGAGAGACAGCTATTTGACGGAGCGTAAAGGCTTGAACACCTTGCTATGTAAGGCTTTGAATTAAAAAACTTTGGGCAATTATTGACCTTAGGGTTAGAAATGACACTTTTTTGGCTCATCAGAGGAGCAAGAACGAAGCGCAATATTGGAGGTTTTGACTTGATTTTTAAACGGTGAATCCATCGATTGGTGATTGTACAGTCGATCGTAAATGGTAAAAAAAATGGACCTACTCAATTCGAGTCAGGTCCATTTTTGAATTTATTAATCAATCGCTTTGCAGCTAATAAATTAGGGTGCGAACTTAAAGCTGACTAAAATGCTTTCACCATCTTGGTTAGGCACTTCAATAATACCGCTTTCTCGTCTTCTTCGATGTCTTGCGTCAGCTCATTAACCAAATTCAAGTGAAGCTGGTTATGGTGGACGTGGATCTTCTGACCTTCATCAGTTAATGCCACCACAATTGCACGACGATCCGTTGGGTGTTCATGGCGTTCAATCAATTCAGCTTTAACCAGCTTTTCGATTTGAACAGTAAGTGTACCCGTGGTGATACCTAACTTTTCAGCGAGCTCTTTCATTCTTAACGCGCCATGCATACCAAGTACTTCAATGGTGTGTACTTGAGCCAGGGAATAACCCGTCTCTTTGACAACAGACTGCTCCCACGAAGACATTTTATCGTAGAACTCAGTCAGTATTTGGTTAAGCTGTTCTATATTTCGCATGGTCGTTTGAATGCACTTCAAGAGTAAGATGATTAATCTTATCAAACTTGGCGAGCATTTGTTTATATTCAGAGACGGTTTTATCACTGTTTGATTCAAGAGTAATCGCTGCTGAATAGTGATGCCCACTCACCTTCCACATATGGAAATCGGTGACCGACGCATAAGGCGTTAAGGTTTTGGTCACTGAGTCACGATAATCTTGGTCGATATTCTCATCCAGCAGGATTGGGCTGGTTTGTTTCATAAGGTTCATCGTCCACTTAGCAATCACGAATGCGCCAACCATTCCCATTGCTGCATCTAACCAGTTCCAACCGTAAAACTTACCAAATAGCAGCGCAACAATCGCAAGCAGCGAAGTTAGAGTATCCGCCAACACATGCATGTAGGCTGCGCGTAGGTTGTGATCATGATGGTGTCCGTGATGCTCGCCATGTTTATGACCACGGTCGCTGTCGTGCTCATGGCTATGTGAATGACCGTGATTCTTACTATGATTGTGGCCATGCTCGTGTCCGTGATCATGATGGTGATCGCCAAGTAAAAACATACTCACCACATTCACAGTTAAACCAATACAAGCAACGATGATCGCTTCATTGAACTGAATCGCTTGTGGGTTAAACAAACGATGTACTGATTCCACCAGCATCAACAATGCCACAATCCCCAATGCAATCGCGCTGGTGTAGCCCCCTAACACGCTGACTTTGCCAGTACCGAAAGAGAAACGTTCGCTCTCGGCATGTTTCTTCGCATAACGGTATGCAAATAAGGTGATACCAAACGCTGCGGCGTGCGTCCCCATGTGCCAACCATCGGCAAGCAATGCCATCGAGCCGTAAATAGTACCTGTAACAATTTCGACAACCATGGTAACGACGGTCAATAACAGGACATAGAACGTGCGTTTCTCACCTTGACTGTTATGTGAAGAAAAGTTGTGTTGGTGACGTGTTGGAAAACTCAAAATGGCGTCCTTAGCTTGTGTTTGTGGTTAGATGATCGTTGCAAATAAAAGCCCTTTGATTGACAAGTAATTTGATAATCAAAGTAATAATTTGAAATTTAGTTTGATTATCAAACTTTGTCAACGATGAATTTTGAAACTCTGATTTGCGGGACGAATAGTTGATGGTGAGCGCTAGTTTGTTCCAAAGATTATTGATTCAGTAAAAACGAGGCTTTCCAGGGACAAAAAAGCCCACTCGAGGTGGGCTGATTGAGTCAAACTCAATGATTGTATTTATTTGTTTTGCAATGAAATAATCTCATCATTCACCCAACCTAACAGCTGCTTGGTTGCTTTCGACAAGACTTGGTTCTGCCGAACAATATAACCAAGACTGGTGCTCGAGAAGTTGGTCAATGGTGTCACTTTCGAATGCAGGTGCTGCTTGGTTGATACCGCAAACTCCGGGACAATAGCCACACCAAATCCCGCTTCTGCCCAGTCGATTTGAGCATCGACACTCCCTACTTCCATCACCCTATAATTAGGTAGATTAAGGCTTGGTAAACCTTCATCAATAAAGTCACGCGTTCTCGTATCATGACCTAGTAGAATCAAAGTGAGCTCTGCATCAGAGTCTCGGATATCAAACCCATCGCCAAGCGCACACCAAGAAAGCTCTTGCAGCTTAGTGAAATACAAAGACTCGTTGTGCTGCTCTTTGGCGATAACAAAACCAATATCCGCTTGAGCATTTTTAACTAAATTCGATGCCTGAGATGACGTGGTATTCAAGAGTGTAAGGTCAATACCGGGATACTGCGCTTTGAACTTCTGGAACGGACGAATTAGCAAAAATCGAGAAATGATGTCACTTACGGCAATGGTTAACGTCCCTATTTTAAGGTCGTTAATGGCATTGAGATCGGCCTGACAAATCTGCAGTTCGAGTAGCGTTCTTTGGCTTGTTTCCAATAGCCGTTCACCCGCTTGAGTCAATTGAAAAGGGCTTCTCTCTATCAACTTTATGCGTGTTTGTTGTTCCAGTTGTTTTAGGTGCAAACTCACATTGGGTTGTGTCATGTGCAGTGCATTGGCCGCTTTCCCAAAATGCTTGTACTCCGCAAGCGTCACAAACGTCTTCAACAAATTAATATCGAGCATCATGTCCTCTCTCTCGTGTCACTAATATCATTCCCTAAAAGTAAAGAATGCCCCATCGTCATTCCCTACAGTGAGGAACGAACGTGATAGGGAATCTCGTTTGTAGCTTAAGACTTTAAGGATATATGAAATCCTTATCAAGATAATAAAGATAATTAATTTCTCTTATCCACCTTGTAGGCCTAACATGATTCCTCAATCAGTTAGGAGAAAAATTATGCCATCTATCGTTGTTGTGGGCGCAAACTGGGGTGATGAAGGCAAAGGCCGCATCGTCGATTTTTTAGCAGACCAAGCTTCTGCTAGCATTCGTTTCCAAGGCGGAAACAATGCAGGTCATACTGTGGTAAATGACTTCGGTACATTCAAACTGCACCAACTACCTAGTGGTATTTTTAATCCTAATTGTACGGCGGTTCTTGGCCCTGGCATGGTGATCAGCCCTGCTGCGCTAACTGAAGAGATTGCAGAAGTTCAAGAGGCTGGCATCAAAGTGAAAATGGCGATCTCAGATCGTGCGACACTGTGTCTCCCTTTACATGCTCTTGAAGATACGCTTGAAGAAGAGCGTTTGGGCGATGGCGCTTACGGCTCTACACGTCAAGGCATTGCACCAGCGTACGGCGATCGTGTAATGAAGAAAGGCATTCTTGTCGGTTGGCTGAATCAACCTGAAATTTTAGAGCAGCGTATTCAATTCCTACTTGATTGGAAGATGCCTCAGCTTAAAGCGCTCTACCCTCAATGTGACTTCTCCCAGACTGCTTCTGAAATGACAGAATGGCTACTTGAAGTAACTAAAGCGTGGCGCCCGTTCATCTGCAACGTAACTGAGCCGCTTAAAGCGCTGCAATCACAAGACGCAAACCTACTGTTTGAAGCTCAGTTAGGCGCAGGTCGCGACCTTGTCTACGGTGAATACCCTTGGACAACATCTTCGAATGTAACCGCAGCTTATGCTGGCATTGGTAGCGGTTTACCTGCACTTCGTCCTGAACGTGTTATCGCTGTTGCTAAATCATTCAGCTCGTCTGTTGGTACTGGCACGCTAGTAACTGCAATGGAAGAACAAGACAGCTTCCGCGAAAGCTCTAACGAATACGGCGCAACTACGGGTCGACCACGTGATATGGGTTACTTTGATGCAGTGGCAACTCGCAACGGTGTTGACCTGCAAGCTGCAACGGAAATCGCACTGACTAAGATTGATTGCCTGTCTGGTTTGTCTGAGCTTAAGATCTGTACTGCTTACTCAGGAGAGCACACAGAGAACCCGATTTGGCCACAAACGGCTGAGCTAAAGCCCGTATATGAAGATATGGCTGGCTGGGATGAAGACATCACGGGTTGCCGCACGTTTGAGAGCCTTCCTCAAGCAGCACAAGATTACGTTACTCGTATCGAAGAGTTAATGGGTGTTCCAATCGTGATGGTATCGGTAGGTCCTGAGCGCGAGCAAATGATCATTCGAGCTTAGCTTAGAAGACGACAAGATCTACATCAAAGCCCACATTCAGTGGACTTTTTTGATTGTTCATAAAGAACGAGATAAACCAAGGAATTACAGACACAAAAAAGCCCACACTAGGTGGGCTCTTCCGTATAATGTGGTGCGCTACTGGACTCGAACCAGTGACACCTTGCATGTCATGCAAGTACTCTAACCAACTGAGCTAAGCGGGCAATGTTCTAATTTCTTATTACTACCATTGTGACAAACTCAATAGTTATGCAATAAAAACTAAAGAAGGAATGGTGCGTCCGAGTGAACTCGAATCACCGACCCCCGCCATGTCAAGGCGGTACTCTAACCAACTGAGCTACGGACGCATTCCCTTAGAACGCCAACGATGATATCCATGATAAACAGATGGTGCAAGTATTAACTGGCATCTTGCGATTCGTTTGCTCACTTTGCAATCAAAGACATAACAACATGTCGATTTTACACCCAGATTATCGTCAAACCGCTGAAAAACAAAGTTTAGTTAGAAAAATTCTAATCCTTGATGACAACCAATTAACTAACCTAATGTGTTCAATTTGGGATTTTTGTTATCTATACCGTTTTTCTTGGCCTTTACAGTAACCATACAGGTATAGATCAATGCCTATATTTAGTGTCAAAAATTTTGCTTGCCCACTGGGTTACCGTAGTATTTTGATCATTATAAGTGAAAGGCACGCAGAGGCTTTGTAACTCACTGAAATACATCATTCATAAAAATCACCACGATTTTGTAATCGTCGTCATCGAATTACTAGGCCGCAATGACTAAATTCGGATTTTTCATATAAAGTGGCCGGGTTATTACCAACATACATAAATACGATAGCACTCTATAGTCGAAAAACATCAGCTACAATTAATCTCCCTCAAGAGCAACAATCTATAAGCAATTCAAAACCCACCCCCACACATCATAGCTATTTTGAATACATACAGCACAGTAATACATAATGAAATTTGCATAATGGTAAAGCGCGCCTATATTCATAGCCTGTAGGAATCAATAATCTAAATTCAATGCTATACGTGAATTTATGGTTTGCGATAAATACAAGTGTGAAAAATAGGGAATAAATTATGAAAAAATCACATATCGCCATTGCAGTGGTGAGCATACTATCGACATCTGCCGTATCGGCGGCGACCATTTATGAGACAGATGAAACAGTATTCAATATCGGCGGCCGCGCAGAAGTTCGAGGGAATTTCTCTGATGCGAATAAAAGTGCTGGTAATAGTAGCACCTATAGTGATAGATCACGTGTCCGCTTAAGTGTCGATGGCACACAAAAAGCGTCGGACGATGTTTCCTTTTTTGGGAAATATGAATTCGAACTAACAGAGTCTGAAGATGGCGCATCAGATGATATCGGCATTAACACTCGATTCTTATATACGGGTGTTCAAACCAATCACGGTAACGTCTATTATGGCCACCAAAATAATGCCGTTACCTACTTAACCGATTGGACGGATATGGCTGAAACCTTCAGCGGCTATATCAATGAATACACGGTGTCGACTGCTGATCGAGCAAAAAACGTCTTACGTTATGAACTGACAAGCGACAACATCACCTTTCAAATTGATGGCAATTTCAATTCAGATAGTGAATCAGCACAAAGTGACGGCTTCGGTGCAGTTGTCGCCGGCAGCACTTCGATTGGGTTAGATATTGGCGTCGGTTATGCGTCAAGTGATGAAACCTATGGCGTTGGGACAGAAACTTCTGATGCCTATATTGGTGCGGTTAAGTACACCAACGATCAGGGGGTTTGGTTCGCCGCACTCTATCAATTTGGTAGTATTTCAGGTCTAGACGTAAAAGATTCAGACTACGATTCTGCCGATGCTTACTTGGGATACTCGTTTGGTGTCAACACCGTCAACCTGACCTACAGCTACTTTGAAGCTGACGATATTGCAGATTACGACATTAACTTTATCGGTCTAGAATACGCACGTTATATTGGCGATGTGGCCTTCTTTGGTAGTTATAAGTTTAACATGTTAGACGAGGGCGAAGGTGGGCAAGGCGATAACGACGAAGATGAGCTACAGCTCGGTATGCGTTACGCGTTTTAGTCTAAACCAATCCACTTAATATTAGTAAAGCCGAGCATAATCAATGCTCGGCTTTTTAGTTTGTATAACTTATTCGTATCTAAGCGATTGAATCGAGTCCAACCGGATGCATTACTATCGATACCAACTATTCTTCAACATCGAATACAACGTTGTAGTTTTCGGTATAGGTGCAGTTTGGCTGGCGGCTACAAGTGAAGAAGCGTCGGCCTTTGTAATCGCCTTGGCTTGCCAGTTTGATGATCATTGGGCTACCACACTTCTTACAAAATCGCACTTCTTTTGATGGCTCGATTAAATCGATGTGTGCTGCCAGTAACCTCTTCAAACGGCTCACTTGGTAGCTGTGTTTAATAGATGCACCAATCAGAGGTAAACCTGCCGATTTACACACGTGAATTAGTAGCTTTTCGCGATCGACTTTCCCTTTATTGAGCTCTTTGCCGTTATCAAGTTCGATAATAACGCGGGGCTCTAGCGTTCGCGGGTCGCAAACAACAAAGTCGAAGTAACTACGTGAGATCTTGTTGTTGGCGATAAACCAATTCTTCTTATTGTTCGTCTTAGCAGGAACAAGTACGTTCGACATGCTGACTTTAGCAAACACTTCCCCATGGTTGCCCACAGCTGATTTTAGCGCATTATAGAATGTCGCCTGTTGCGCCGACATCAACGCGCCTTTCTTCTGATAAGCGTGGTCTTTGGTGTCATCGTGTTTCACCACATACTTTTGAATAAAGTAAAAGAACACAACCAGAACAATTACAACGATAAAGATATTAGTCATTTTCCAGCACAATCAAGTCTGTATAGGGATTAAGAGAGTAGCTAGCGTATGTAGAAAAGCATCACCTGGCAAGCAAAAGAGCGAGAGTTGCCAACCAGAATCACGACCTTTGAGCGCAGTGCCCAACGAGAGGTCGCTCCTTCGCTAGACACACCTCTCTTATTTTGATAATTAAATCATCAATTACACTCTAGATTGATTTAGATCAATTTACCTGGATTTGTGATCAACTAGTCTGAAAAACGTTAGGCAAATGTTAATAAGGAAATTGATATGGAACTTAAACAAGACCCAAGATGTTATACCGACGTATGTGTAGATGGTAAATGGTTCCACTATGACCACTGCGGAACCCAAGCCTACATGTTAAAGGGAGGAGCTTCGGCTGTGATTGAACTCGCTAGCGAACCAGCGACAGAAGGCGAATTGGTTGAAATGCTTCAAGGTGTCGCTAAGTAACCCACCAAGCCAAATCACAGTATGAATTAAGCGAATAAGAGTAAATAGCCGTATTAGTTCAGATAAGCACTCTTATTCGCTTAGTTATTGAAGTTCAGGTTTCTTGATTGCAGGGGATTAACTAAGTTTAGGAACTCAAATGATAACGACTTTATTGCGCCCTGACTGCTTAGCTTGATACAAAGCATCGTCTGCCGATTTCAAGTGTTTCTTATAGGTACGGCTATTCAACTGTTGCTCCGTTAGATGAGTCGTCGCACCAATCGATGTGGTTAATTCTAATGGGCCAGAATGCGTTTCAATCGCTCGGTCAGCGATCGCTTGTCTTATCAGTTCAAGCTCTTTATTAGGATCTTGATTCCCAGCCAGCAACAAAACAAACTCTTCCCCACCCCATCTTGCCACTACATCGTTTGTTGATAAGATTTTCTCTAAACGCTTAGCGACTTCCACCAGCACTTGGTCACCAATATCATGCCCATAAGTGTCATTAACTTGTTTGAAGCGGTCTAAATCTAGAATAGCGAGCGTATACCCAAACGACGACAAATGATGTGGCATCGGCTGAGTTAACCGTTGCTCTAAGTAACGCCTATTGTATAAGCCTGTCAGTTCGCATCTTGTTGATTGCTTAAGTAGTTCTTTGTTGGTCTTCTGGATCGAGCGTAACCTTATCAATAGTAACGTGGCGCTTATCATCACCATGATACCCAAAGCGACGACGATTCGATTCCGTAATTGCTGCTTATCTAATGTCAGCTCACCCAACTCTTTTTCTGCGTTAAGCAGTTCGTTTTCTTGAGCTAATGATGCCGTAGCGAAATCTTGCTCGAGTAAAAAGATATCACTCTGGCGCTTATCAAATAGCAGCGCTTTATTACCCTTGTAATAGAGCTTGAAGTAGCGAAGTGCGTTCTCGCTGTCGCCTCTCGAATCATAGTATTCAGCAAGTGTTCTTAAGCCGAGGACCTTCCAGCTGCGAGTCCCCACAACATCGAACATTGCAGACGATCGCTTTAGATCAGCAAAAACAAAATTATCTCGGTTCAAACCAATGTTCGCTAAGGCTCTATTTAGGTAACACTGCCCCAATTGAAGTGTGTATTTGTCCACGCCTGGGTATCTAAGACACAAGTTTGCGACTTGTCGTGCTGACTCAAAGTTCTTTTCCGCCAACAACACATCACTCTCTGCTTTTAATAGGATGATTTTGTATCGTTCACTCACGTTATCGCCATTTAGCTTAGCCGCACTTTGATATGCTTCTCGGCCTTTGACTAAATCACCACTGCGCAGATAAGCAAAAGACTCATTCACATGCAGCACGCCGATGGTAGACGCTTCGAGTAGTCCACTCTTGTAATAGAGCTTTTTGGCTCTTTTAATCAGCTTGAGCGCTTTAGGCCAGTCTTCCAAATAGATATAAAGCAGTGCCATATTTGACACTAACTTGCTGTTGTAGATGTGATGAGGGTACTTCTTACCAAGGTCTAAACCTTTATGGAAAAAGTATTGAGCTTCAGGAAAGTCATTGCGGATGTTATTGATGACACCAGCCGTGTTATAGGCCTTAATCAACAACTCTTCATAGTGAAGCGATTCTGCGATATCTATCGCTGCTCTGATTTGGATTTCAGATTCCGCTAGCTCACCCTTACTGATGTATTCAATCGCCAATTCAACGAGAGATTGGGCCTTTAGCCAACCCATATGTTCGTGTTGTGCGAGTGCTTTAATCTGCCTGACGTATTCGGAAACCGCTTCGGTATCCAACTTATGTTGCGCGAGGTTGGAGAAAATCATCAATTCGTAAGCACGATAGATGGCTTTATCTTGGTCTGGGAACTTGGCTTGGAGAGCCTCAAGTTGTTGGGAAGCTAAATTAGGGTCACCGCGAGATACATCGAGAATATCGATCAACGCAGATCCATATTGAGAGAGTGATAACTCTTTCTCTGGACTATAAACACTCGGGTTTTCAGGGCGAATATGCTTTAAATCGTCGTCATAAGTTGGATAGAGCAAATACAGCCCCAGCACAATACTCATCAGCACCACGAAAAGGAATGAACCTAACACATTGTTTCTATTCATTTATCAGGGCCATTATTGATTGAATTCCAATTTTGTTGACGTTTTTTTAAGAGCGGTCAAACATTATACCCGACAGATATACAGATTAAAATCCTGCGCACTGGTGGATCTGAATTGGGTTTTTCTCATTAATTAGAATAATCAGGCAACTTTCTTGATTTAACTCAGACAATCATCTACCTCATTGGCGTTATAGTGATTTTCCTGTTCCTACCTCCGCGGCTTCTTTTTGAACAAGCGGAAGCATAATGAGAATTAACAATGACCCAAATTAATGAACAACGTCTTGTAGAACATTTCTGCGATCTAGTGAAAATTGATAGTGAATCTCGTAACGAAAAAGCGATTGCTGAAGCTTTGGCTGAGCAACTCGGTGAACTAGGTTTTGAAGTTCACAAACTGGCGGTTCCTGAAGAAGTATCTAACGGTTTCAACATCTACGCTCGTCTAGATGGCACTCTTCCAGGTAGCACAGTGTTCAGCTGCCACATGGACACAGTAACGCCAGGCATCGGCATTGAGCCAATCATCGAAGACGGTATCATCCGTTCAAAAGGCAACACAATTCTAGGTGGTGACGACAAGTCTGGTATCGCAGCTATCATGGAAGCGGTTCGTTGCATCAAAGCAGAAGGCCAAGAGCACAAAACTATCGAGATTGCGTTTACTGTATTCGAAGAAGGCGGTCTGTTCGGCTCTTTGAACTTCGATATGTCTTACATTCAATCTGAGCACGCAATCGTACTTGATACAGGCGGCCCAATTGGCACCATCGTAAACGCAGCGCCTGGCCAACAGAAGATTGTTGCTAAAATCAAAGGTCGCCCTGCTCACGCTGGCTTAGCACCAGAAGAAGGCATCAGCGCAATTCAGGTTGCTGCAGACGCAATCACTAAGATGAACCTACTTCGTATCGATGAAGAAACGACAGCAAACGTTGGTATTGTTGAAGGTGGTCAAGCGACTAACATCGTAATGCCAGAGCTTAAAGTCGTGGCTGAAGCACGTTCTTTAAACGGCGAAAAGCTAACGGCTCAAGTTGAACATATGATCTCTACATTCCAAAAAAGTGCTAAGCAGTTCGGCGCTGAAGTAGAAATCGAATCAACTCGTGCTTACGATGCATTCGTTATTGCAGACGATCATCCGCACATTCTTTCTATCAAATCGGCGTTTGAGAAGCTTGGCGTCACAGCGAACACTAAACGCACTGGCGGCGGTAGCGATGCAAACAACTTCAACGCAAAAGGCCTGACAACAGTTAACCTTTCTACTGGTATGGCGAAAGTTCACACCACTGAAGAGTACATTGCAGTGAAAGACATGGTCGCAATCACTGAGTTTGTTGTGGCTTACGTAACGCAATAATCGAATCCATTAGTTGGGTAGTCACTTCTATCTAGCACAATGAAAAAAGCCGAGACATCAACACGATGCTCGGCTTTTTGCTATTTAGGTGAACATAGAAGGTCGAATCTAAAACCCTCTACGCTTCCAGAATTGGCCTTCGTCTTTTGCTACGAGGTCGAATGTCTTATCAGCAATAATGTTGCCTTTTAGCTCAACCGTCATGCGCCATTTACCTAACTTGTTCGAGACAGGTGCCCAGATAGTGTCACCTAAGTAGAAATCCCAGTCATTGTTGCCGACATACTCTTCACCATCGAACGGTTCGAGCACTTCACCTTTGTCTGTGGTGATGTTTGGGTGATAAATGCAGTAACGAATCTTTTCGCCTTTGGCTTTCTTGATATTCAAGATATAGCCAAATTCCACATCGATTTCGGCATCAACGGTAGTGGTGAACTTTTGGATTTTTGGAAGATCTTTAGATTTGGAATCCCATGTGGAATAGATACCATAAGAAGTCATGTCGACCACAACAGAGCGCTTTGCCATTTCAATCGTTACCTTGAAGTTGTTCTATTAATTTGATTCAATTTTCCATTCAGCCAAGCTGGATAAGCACGAGGCTATTCTTGCCAGTCTTTCGCCATACGTTTAATCACCGACGGCTCAATGTCGTGAATCGTGCCATATTGCTCTCGGCAGACTTCGATAATTAATTCTGCTTTATATTTGCGTGCAAGTTGGCGGTAGGCTTTCATTTCCCAATGCTTAATAAAGGTATTTGAAACCACCACATCAAGCCCTTGCTTTAAGCCGTTTCCCGCCGTGTTTTGACACCACTCATGAGCTTGTTGCAGTTGCCTAGGATCAAAATGGTACTCACCTTGCTCATTCACATAATACATATCGGCTTCGACATGCAATGCATCGTAGGTTTTTGCTTTTGTTGATTTGCCAGAACCGGGCAACCCTCGAATGAGTATTAACTTCATCTGTCACTTTACAGGCCAATTCGAAAACATGAGTTTATCGTAAATAGTAAAGAGTTGCTCTGATAACTGCCTCTGCTCAGCATCCGAAAACCAACTACTTAAACACGACTCAGATAATCACTGAATACAATGAGACTCCCCTCGAAGTGCGGGGATTGCTTCTGATAGAAAACACAAATAATTTACATCTAGCCATTTTGCATATCGACAAGCGTACCAAACTACTATAGATTTAGATGTATAGACGTCTACATATCTAGCTTAGGGAGAAAGCTGTGCCTATTCGCATTCCAGACCAATTGCCAGCATCCGATGTTCTTCGTGAAGAAAACATCTTCGTTATGCCGTTATCAAGAGCATCGACACAGGAAATTCGTCCACTTCGAGTCTTGATCCTCAACCTAATGCCGAAGAAGATTGAAACTGAAACTCAATTTTTACGCCTACTATCGAACAGCCCATTGCAAGTTGATGTAGAGCTGCTGCGCATTGATGATCGACCAAGTAAAAACACACCGACTGAACACCTTGATAACTTCTATCGCCAATTTGAAATGGTCAAAGGAAGAAACTTTGATGGATTGATCATCACTGGTGCGCCGCTTGGCTTGGTTCAATTTGAAGATGTTATCTACTGGGACCATCTGAAAACCATCATGGAATGGGCAAACAAGCACGTTACTTCAACTCTATACGTGTGTTGGGCGGCTCAGGCTGGTTTGAAGTTATTATATGATTTGCCAAAACGCACTCGTAAAGAGAAGCTGTCTGGTGTTTATAACCACGAGATACATAACCCATACCACCCTATTTTACGTGGCTTCGACGATACATTCTTAGCTCCGCACTCTCGCTATGCGGACTTCTCTCAAGAGTACTTAGCGGAACATACTGACCTTGATGTTCTTGCAACTTCTGATGTTGCAGGCGTATACCTAGCAGCAACCAAAGATAAGCGAAACGTGTTTGTAACGGGTCACCCTGAGTACGACTCTCACACACTTCACAATGAGTACATTCGAGATTTGGGTGAAGGCATGGAGCCTGTGATACCAATCAACTACTACCCGAATAACAATCCAGACAACAAACCGGTTGCAAGCTGGCGCAGCCACGGACACTTGTTGTTCTCAAACTGGCTAAACTACTGCGTTTACCAACAAACGCCTTACGATCTGGATCATTTCAGCGAAGACAACTTTACCAAAGACGATTAAGTTCTTTCTTCCGATTCACAAACACATAAACCGTGTTCAGTATGTTGTTGATAAAACGACGAATTGGACGCGGTTTTTTTATGGTGTGTGGGTCGCATTCCATGATAGATTTACGACTTCAATGGGTTTGATTTCATATGATGGGTTGGTGTTCATAAGGAGCTTCACATGCCTGCCAAGCCATCATTTTCAAATCCGATTTCGTTGTCCCGCCCTCTTTCGTTATCAAGTGTGGTACTACTTGCCTCGCTTTCCTTGGCCGGTTGTGTCTCTGTCACTGAAGGACCGCCAAAGATTGAAAGTGATCCTATCGCGATGTCTGAATCTCGAATCGAATTAGGTTTGGGCTATATGGGACAAGGCAATATGGTGAGAGCGCGTGAAAACCTTGAGCTCGCGATTAAACACGCACCTAGCTACTACCGTGCTCGGCTTTCAATGGCGCATTACTACGAACAAGTGGGTGAAGTAGATGAAGCGAGAACCACTTACCGTAAAGCACTCAGTCTTGATTCAAGAAACGGCAATGTATTGAACAACTACGGTACCTTCTTGTGTAAACAGGGCGAATACGAGCAAGCTGATAAGTACTTTAATCGCGCTATCGATCAACCTTACTACTACTTGGTATCTGCAAGTTATGAAAATGCCGCGTTTTGCGCATTTAAGGCTGGCAATACGGACCAAGCGAAGTACTACTTTAGCAGAGCAATTGACCACGATCCAAACCGCGTGAAATCGATACTGCAGCTTTCAAAGATTGAAGTGAGTGACGCCGATTACAATGAAGCTCGACTCCGTTTATTCAAATTCCACCAGCGTTATGGCTATCAAATTCCATCACTTAAAATCTTGGTCGATCTCGAAAATAAAGCAGGCAACAGAGCTCTAGAGCAGAAATATCAGAGTAAGTTAGATGAGTTGCTTTCTGCTTAGCGTATAGGTAAAACACAAAAAACGGGCTTGTTGCGTTAACAACAAGCCCGTCCGTATTTCAGCTTAATAACTTAACTAAGTGCAGCCGCTATTTTAGCGCAATCCACTCTTGTCTTTGCTCATCGTCCATAAAGGTCCATGCGATAAAGCGACTTACCTTCTGGCCTTGTGACATCTCGACGACTTTTACTTGTTTCGCTCGCAGCTTGCCCAGTTCTGAACGAACCATATCGACGTTGTCTTTCTTAGAAATCAATGTCGTAAACCACAAAACTTGAGTAGCAAAAAGTTGACTCTCTCTTGCCATCTTCATAATGAAAGCGGCTTCACCACCTGGGCACCAAAGCTCGGCTTTTTGACCACCAAAGTTTAAGGTTGGTTTAGCTTGCTTAGTTGATTTATCTAACTTAACTGGCTTCTTGTTCGTTTCAGGCTTGAATGACTGACCGGCTTTCTTAGCACGGTTCGCCGCTAGATTATCCAGTTTACGTTGTGACCCCTTTTCAGCCTCTTCAAGAGAGCTGTGGAATGGAGGATTACAAATAGTGACATCGTAACGTTCATTATCCTTAATCACGCCCTTAAAGATAGATTCAGAGTCAGCTTGTAGGCGAGCGCGGATCTTACCTTTTAGATTAGGGTTGCTTTCCGCTATGAAGTTCGCTGTTTTGATGGAGACTGAATCAACATCTGTCCCTGTACAACGCCACTTATACTCTGTCGCACCAATGATTGGGTAGATACAGTTTGCACCGACACCAATATCTAATGCTTTCACAGACGCGTGGTTATAGGGTTCACCTTGGCCATCGCTATTAAGGATGTCGGCCACTCTGTGAATGTAGTCTGCACGACCAGGAATTGGCGGGCACAAGTAACCAGCAGGAATATCCCAATGTTTAACGCCATAGTGATGCGCCAACAAAGCTTTGTTGAGTAGCTTAACGGCCAATGGATCAGAGAAATTAATGGTGTCTTCGCCAACCGGATTCTTGATCAGATGCTCTTTTAGCTCAGGCAAGGCTGCAACTAGTAACTCGAAGTTATAGCGGCCAGTGTGCTGGTTTCTTGGGTGTAATCCACCTTGAGGTTTTTCAGCCGAGCGTCTTTTCTGAGCTGCGTTCTTGTTAAAAGCCGTTTTATTGAAAGAACCCTTATTCGATGATCCTTTATTTGCACCCTGCTTCCCTTTACTGTCTTTTGCAAAAGGTCGCTTTGCTTTGTTATTGCCCGCGCCTTTAGGTGCGCTATTCTTGCGGCTTTTATCAGATGTGTTCTTTGTAGAAATACGCTTGTCGCTGCTTGGCTTAGCTGTACTTGGCTTAACATCAGCTTGGTTGTCTTTTGTTTTTGCTGATGAAGTGCTGTTTTTCGACAGGCTTAGCGTCGTTCTATTTTGTGATTGGCTCATTGGGCTACTTCTTTAAATCTAAATACATCATGAATAAACGGGCATCCAACTCAAGTTGATGATATTCCGGCTCCATGTGACAGCATAGTTGGTAAAAGGCTTTGTCGTGCTCTTTCTCTTTGATATGCGCCAGTTCGTGTACCACCAGCATTCTTAGCAAAGGTTCTGGTGCATTTTTAAAAACACTGGCGATACGAATTTCATTCTTTGATTTGATCTTTCCACCGTGATTCTTAGCAACGTAAGAATGCAGACCTAACGCATTATTGATTAGGTGTATCTTGCCGTCGTAAATCACTTTGCTGATCGGTGGTGTTTTTTTCATGTAGCGATTTTTTATCTCAATCGCATAGTCAAACAGGGCTTTCTCGCTTTTTATTTCATGATTCTTTGGGTAGCGAGCTTCAAACCAAGGCACCAATTTACCCGACTCTACAAGTTGAGTAACAGGATCAAGAATGTGCTTAGGATAGCCTTGAATATAGCGTAAAGAAGGATGCATGCTGAAAGACCGTACAAGTTACACCACGACAATACGTTGTGGTCTTGAAAATTGAGCCGCATAGTGTAACTGATCACACTTTTCTAATCACCTAGGATTCGTTACACTTTAGCGAGATTCACCAAGAGAATGAAAAAATGAAACGTGTTGTATTGTACGTCGCAGACAAATGCCCGCACTGTAAAGATGCCCAAAGGTATTTAGACTCTAAGAAAATTGTTTACCGCCTGACGAATGCAAAGATGCAGCGTGGTCGTAAAGAATTACAAGCGATGGGTGCTCGTTCTATCCCCGTGCTTAAGATCGGCGATCAAGTGATGGTCGGCTGGAATCAGAAGAACTTCGATAAGATGTATAACTCAAAGAACACCTAACGTGCTCTGAGCCAGTCATACTTCTATACAACAAAGCCCGAATATCCAATCTAGGATGTTCGGGCTTTGTTTATTTAAATCTTACTAAATCACACATACCGCTTAACGAAATCAATAAAGGTTCTGTCAGCTTTCGACAAATACCCTTCCTTTCTCCAGGCCAACGATAGATTCAGTTTTACAGGGTCTTTAAATGGCACGCCTATCACGTCTTTCTCATATTCCGTCACTAAGCTCAACAGCGCGGTGATCGCAAACTCTTGTTTAACGATAGAAAGAATCATCGGGAGCAAGTTGGTTTCAAACGCAATGGTCATATCAAGATCGTACTTCTTACAGGTCGCATCAATAAAATCGCGGTGGAAATAGCCCGATTTAAACATGATCAGCTCTTGAGCAAAGAATTCTTCAAAGGTCATCGAAGGCTGTTGTGCTAGCGGATGCTCCTTACCGACAACGGCGACCATCTCAGAACTTAACAGATGATCCGTTTCCAAATCATCTGGAACGTTCTCATGATTAATTACGCCAATATCGAGTTCGCCGTTTAACAGCATTTCACGAATCGATGCGGTGCCAGCATCAATCAAGGTCAACTTTAGGTTTGGGTATTGGCTTTTAAATGCCATCACTACTTGGGGGAAAAAGTAACTGCCCATCATACTTGGAGCGCCTAATCGAACCTCGCCTTTTTCTAGCCCCTTTAGTTCATTCATCGCGAGCTGAGCATCATCAAACTGCTGGGCGATTCGCTTTGCATGCTCAAACAGTACTTTGCCCTCCTCCGTTAAAGTGACGGATTTATCGCCTCGACGGAATAGAATCAACTCAAGCGTCTGTTCTAGTTTTTTAATAGAAATGCTCAATGCGGGCTGCGCGATATGCAGCGCTTTGGCGGCCTGAGTGAAGTTACCAAACTGCGCAACAGCCAGAAAATGTCGAAGAGGTTTTGATTCAAGCATGGCGATATATTTAATATATAGAGGTGATATTTTTAATATATTTCTTTAATCACACTTGTGCTGATAACTTGTTCACAAATAGCTTACTAACTCGTGCAGGCACAACGTAAATGTTTGATAAAGGCAGTCTTCAATACAAACGCATCACCCAATCATTGGCGATTGGCTCGTTTATCATTTTCTGTAACCTTTACCTCTTTCAGCCAATCTTGCCGCACATGGCGGAGCACTTCCAAGTATCGGAAACTCAAATCAACTGGCTGTTTGCCGCGACAACACTTGGGCTTTCCATCAGCTTGGTGCCTTGGGCTATCGCTTCTGAAACCTTTGGCCGAAAACCCATCATTCTGTTCAGTCTGTTCGCTATCCCATTAATAGGGTTAAGCATGGTGTTCACGACTACCTTGTTGCAACTCGTTATTGCCCGCGCATTTATGGGCATCGCTGTGGCGGCGTTTGCTGGTGTGGCGGTTGCCTATATGGTTGAGGAGTTAACACCCAAAGCCTTTGCTGTCGCGATTGGAGGTTATATTGCGGCCAACTCATTGGGTGGAATCTTCGGGCGTGTATTGGGTGGCTTGATTACGGATTATTTCGACTGGCATGCGACAGTTTTGTTTTTCGTTGTCGGCTCTTTGCTTGGCGCTCTCTATATTGCATATAGCTTACCTGACCAACAAAACTTTAAGCCACAGAAAGGCCTGTTCTTTCACCATAACCGCTCTGTAATGATGCACTTAAAAAACCGTACACTGTGGCTCGCGATGTTGATTGGGGGTGCTAACTTTGCTCTGTTCGTTAACCTGTACTCGGTGATGGGCTTTAGGCTAGTCTCTGCGCCTCATTCAGTGCCTGTAGGTTTAGCTTCGCTGATATTCCTATGTTACTTGGCCGGTACGGTCAGCTCTAAGCTATCAAACAAATGGACACTTCGCTTTGATCCGTTAAACGGAATTTTGATGGGCGTGTGCATTAGCTTAATTGGAATGCTGGTTTCTGCGATCGATAAAGTCCCGTTCATGTTAGCTGGCTTGTTATTGATTAGTGGCGGTGCGTTCTTTGCCCACACTCTTGCCTACTCTTGGGTGAGTCAAAAAGCACCGAGCGCTAAGGCGACAGCGACCGCGCTCTATCTGGTTCACTATTATATTGGCGGTAGTTTAGGTGGATTCTTGCTTTTATATTGCTGGCAACTGTTCGGTTGGAATGGCGTGATTGCAGGTGGTTCAATCTTCTATGTCGCGATATTTGCTTGGGTCTATCAGTTGAAACAGCTACAAGTATCGACTTCCAAACTCGCACAAGCATAACTACGACTGAGTTTGTAACTCAATTATTGCTTTTGATTGACGTTCGTTCTGATATCCTACGCAAAATTTCATTTCGGAACCTGTTATGTCGAACACTCAAAGCACAGATCTTCAAACCATCCACGACCAAGTAAAACAGTGGTTAGACGATGTCGTTATTGGCCTAAACCTGTGTCCATTCGCAGCCAAGCCAGAACGTAATAAACAGATTAAGATCTTTGTGAGTGAAGCAAATACGGAAGAAGTGTTGTTGCAAGACATCATGACGCATTTCGTAGAGTTAGATAACACGCCAGTCGCGGAATTAGAGACGACTTTGGTTGTTGTACCTAACATGCTGCAAGATTTCTTCGACTACAACATGTTCATTGATTGGATTGAAGCGTTGATCAAGCAAGAAGATTGGGAAGGCGTTTACCAAGTAGCAACCTTCCACCCAGACTATTGTTTTGGTGGTGCGGATCCAGAAGACGATGAAAACCTAACGAACCGTTCTCCGTACCCGGTTTACCATTTGATTCGTGAAGCGAGTATGGAAAAAGTGTTGAAGCACTACCCTAACCCTGAAGCGATTCCTGATACCAACATCGCGAGAGTTGAATCCTTAACTCCGGAAGAACGTCGTCAACTGTTCCCTTATCTGTTCAGCTAATCGTTCAGTTAATCGCTAACAAAATGGCTCATATTCCTGAGCGTTCTTGATGATATGGACGAGAAATGAACTGATCTCGTCCATTTTGTTTCGCAATATACAGGCATTCATCGGCAACTTTGATGAGCTTATCTAACGCCGACATCCTTTCCCCTTTGGTATCCCCTGTACTCAACTCAAAATGACACGCACCGATTGATATAGTGACAGGCTTTCTATCCAGTGTGATTTTCTTCATCTCTTGCAAAAGAGTCATGAACTTATCTTCAACACAACTTGGTGTTTTATTTGGGTACCAAAGAATGAACTCCTCGCCACCAAAGCGCGCCACAAACTCACCTTCTTGAGTGTTATTGCTCAGCACGTTCGCCACTTTCTTTAAGACAACATCACCCATTTGATGACCGTAAGTATCATTAACGACCTTAAAGAAATCGATGTCGACAACCGCTAAGGTTCCCTTTCCTAAAGATCCTTTTAACTGCTCCACTTCTGCGTTCAACGTTTTGAACAAGCAACGTCTATTCGGTAAGTGTGTAAGAGGGTCATAAAGAGCTTGGTACTCTAACTTCTCATTCAGCTCTTTGAGTTTTCGTTCTTGCTGTCTTCTAACCAGCTCCACTTCAATCCATGATGCCATTAGTCTCATCACGTCGACATCGAACTCTTTGAACTCGCGATGATAGGGGGCTGGGCTTGAAAAGTTTAAAGTGCCATAAAGCTCATCATTAACGAAAATCGGGATGCCAATATAAGACTCTAAACCAAAAGACTGGTAAGCGGGATGCGTCGCATACTTATCGTGTTTGCCACAATGCTCAATGCAGATAGGACCAATCGATTTACATGTAATTTCGCAATAGGTTGAACGATAATCGAAGGTGTCACCGCTATTGAGTTCAACCCCTTCTGGCGTAACACAGTGCTCGACTAAATAAGAATTACCCTCGACTTTAGATAAAATACCGATATCAAGGTTGAAGCGTTCAAGCCCCATAATAAGCAGCTGAGCGATCTGAATATCGAAGCCCTTCCGGTAATCATTGGTGATTTGATACAAGCGACGTATAACAATTTCGCTTTCACTGGCTTGGTTCATAACTGGGATCCCACTGCAGCCGAAGTTAATGGCAACATTAATATTTGGTATATTAAGAAGAGTAAAGTGTAAAAAAACATAATAATCAATTGGTTTGTATGCAAAATACCTCATTGGTCCAATGAATAAAAGTCGACTTCTTCGACTTTGCGTTAGCACCCTATTCCTAGCTTTGGTAAAATAATCCATTAACGAAACAGAATGGATAGGAAAATGAACCTTTCTCAACTAAGCCAAGAAATCTACGATCACCTTTACCGCGACATTGAAGAGTTCCGCAGTACTTTTGATCTGCCGGTTGCTGCTCCTGAAACAATGGACGAAAAAGGCGATACGCTACATACCTCTCTAGCGATCGAAGAACTAACAGAACTTGCAGAAGCTGACTCTAAAATCGAACAAGCGGACGCTATCGTAGACAGCGTTTATGTTTTGATGGGACGTCTGGTTCACCTTGGCCAAGCTAAGGTTGAAGACAACCTAGCAATCAGCTACCTGATCGACCTACTGTTGAATGTTTCTAAAAACCGCTCAATTGACTTCTTACCTTGCTGGGACGAAGTACACTCAAGCAACATGAGCAAAGTATGTCGCAACGAAACTGAATATGCTGAAACAGAAGCTTTCTATGCTGAGCAGAACATCAAGCTGATGGCGGTTCAAAAAGGCGAATACATCATCGCTAAGTGTGCGGAAGATTTCGTATCGGAAGGCAAGACAGTTCGCCAAGGTAAAGTACTAAAATCTGTACACTACCGTCCTGCGAACCTTGAGCCACTAACGGCTTAACTAAGTTTACGACTGAACTAAGGTTATGGCTGTAGCTCTTTAAAGCACCAGCGCACCAAAATAGCAAACGCCACGTTTAAATAACGTGGCGTTTTATTATCTGTCAGTTAATTCTAACTGTGTTAATCGTAGCTGTGTGTTAATCGTAGCTAAATGCTATACCAGTCGAGCCATATGATAAGCCGCCACATATTCGCCATTTCTGAAAGCGAACCCTGCGGACTCTCCTTCAATCACGAAACCGAACTTCTTATACAGGCTGATCGCTCTTTCATTATCGGTGTATACCGTTAACTCCATTCGCTTGATGTTAATCCAGTTATCACACAAGTCGATCGCGGTCGCGAGCAGCTGACTACCCACACCTTTGCCTAGCACATCGTCTTTAACACCCATACCAAATGAAGCCACATGTCGTCTTCTTGGATTCACGCACACTTCCATTCCCAAGTTGCCAACAATCTCATCGTCGATCATCGCGACATACGAGTACACGTTATCAGGCATATTAGAGATTCGTTTTTGCCAGCTTTCCAGAGATGGATTTGGGAGTTGCAGCGTACCGGTATAAGCATTAGTGCATTCGTAAACTTCTTTTATTCCCTTTGCATCTGACGGTTCAGACCGTCTCACTATAATACTCATCGCAACTCCTACTATTTTCATCGCTAAATATGAAACACATCCTCAATGTGCACCTAGACACACTATCAAATAGTAAATATTTAACAATAGGTTGGATGGACTTATTTTATTGGGCTTAGTTGATACTGAGTAAACGCCCTCTCTCAATATCTTGCTCAAGTACCTCCGGCGTTAAATCGCCATGTCCATGGTGGTCATGATTATGGTGATGACCATGATCGTGTCCGTGGGAATAACCTTTGTGTTCATTTGCTCTTTGAGCTAACTTGTGTGAGTCCAAATAGGTATCAGTTAAATCAGCACAATATTCTTCGGTCCATAAACGTCGAGCCTCATCATCACTCATGATTTGCTCGGCTTTAGGGCCCAATTTGTCCATGTAGAACATCCCCAGCTCCTCACCTTCTACATTGGCGTGGTTGATAAGGTTCATAAACGCAGGCTCTTGATTCTCATCTGATAGATGACCATTTTTGTAACACACGGTTAGACCAATAATATCGTCGCCAAGTTTCTCTAATTCAGGGTTAAAATGATTGTGACTGTGATTATGTTCGGCAGCGGCGACAAGCATTGGAGTAAGTAAAACACATGCGATAGCCAGTAGCTTAATGGTATTTTTCATGGGATAGACCTTCTGTATTTTCGAATACAAATTTGATTAGTTGGCTGACTTAGCTTCTTGTAAGGTGAGCTAAGCTGAGGGGAACTTCATGAGCATTTCAGCCTGAGTACCCCTCTGTCTCACTACAAATAATCAATGTGATTGGATAACAAGGCTCGATATAACGAGCGTTCTGTAGACAAAAATCACTTATCAACTACGATTCTTGCTGGTGCGATGGTGTAAGTCATTGGCTTCACCTCCCATTCACCTTTTGCTTCCAATGCAACCGCTAGTGCTTGCGCCTCTTCACATACCTTCGCTGGTTTTCCGTCAGCCCAGTATGATGGGCCCGAAGTGTAGCCGCACATCACTGAAAACGTGTGTTGGCCATTCTTTGTGGTGTATTCCGTCATAATGACACCACCTTCTCCATGCGTTATTTTTAGCGAGCCTTCATCGGCGACATGCATTGCATCGGAAGGATTCGGTTTGACATACGTTGTGTAGGTCCCACCATCTGACATGGATTGGTTGTCATACATGGTGTAGCCTTCTTTTTCTGAAGGTAAGGTCAGTTCGTAGTTAGGATCAATATCCGCTAAACGTTCTGAGTTATTCGTCGCACCAGGTTGATAGTTGTGAGCATTGGATTGTCCGTTAGCGAAAACAGACGCTGACACTAAAGATAGAATGACGACCGCTAAAATTGATTTTTTCATAATGAACTCCAGATATTCTAAGCAAAGATGTTGTAAGCAATAGTTTTTATGATTGAGTAAGAGAATGGGTTTATTTACCTAACTTTTTAGGATGTGAGGGCAATATCAGCCCTCACTGCAAATACCCTATTTGTTGTCGGTTCCTGCTCCTTCACCAGGCTCAGTTGGACGACTTACCGACTTGCGCTCAAGGTTGTGGTGAGCACGCACTCTATCCATGTATTCTTGCTTGGTGTTCATACCTTGCTTCATTGCTTCTGGTACTTGTTCAGCTGGGATCACGATGTCACGGTCGACTGGCCACTCAGTTAACAGCTCTGGGTGGTAGCCTTCTGGGTAGTACAGTTTTGGATCCAACTCTAAATCACGAATCTCTTGTTCTTGTATGTCTTCACGGCTGTTTTTCGGCAGCGGGATTCTAAAGTCAGACCCATCGGCCATATCAAATTGTGGCGCTCGCGCATTCGGGAAATCAGGTAAAATACCTTCACGAACCCACGCATTATCTTTAGTCATGTTAACGACAATGCCATCTGGCGCACCGAAGTGGTAAGGCCCTTGCCAATGGTGTCGAACCTCTGCAACGGTTTCCTCATTGAGATATGGGTCGAATGTCATGTGCGTTGTCATGAACAAGCGCGGTTGTACTTCATTCGCCACATAACCCGCCGCGTACGCTGGTGTATGGTGAGTATCAACGGTGTAACGTGCTAAGAATGGCGGCACACCTTGAATAATCGAAGACACACCGAACGTTTCGGTTTGCAGCTCAGTAATGAACAAGTCTGCACCTTTTGCGTATTTCAAATCCAACTCGGTTGGGCGACCGTCTCCTGTCCAAACAAACGAAAGCACTCGACCGTCATCTTGAGTCCAATTCAAGCGGTAACCAGACGCGCCATCTTTTGCGTGACTGCGTCGCCAGTGAATCACTTCCACATTGTCTTGGTCATAGATAACGCCACCGTCGTCGCGGAAATCAAACTCGTGTACCACTATGTCGTTGCCTGATGGGAACACATCAAATGCATCGGTGTGCCAGTTCAACATTTGCTGCATGCCTTCAATCATATGACGAGTGCCATATTCTGGAGTCGCACCACTCGGGCCATAAATGTTAAGCGGCTTTTCCCAGCGGCCATTCCAACCACCAAATTGATACAGATAAGGTAATGAGCCGTAATGATCTACGTGCAAGTGAGTAATGAAGATATGGTCGAGTTCATTCATCGCGACACCCGCCGCTACGTAGTTCGCAATTGATCCTTCACCTAAATCAAAAACAAAGTTAGAGCCGTTACCCAGTTCTACGTATATCGAGGTGTTTGCCTGCCCCGGGCGAATCATTGGTGATGTCCCCATGAACGTGACACGCATTTCATCCGGTTGAACTTCTTCAGTGCGTGGGAACCAGTTTGCGCCCGACACCATGTGATCGCCATAAGGTGCAATGCCCTCAAACATCAGGCCTTCTTTCCAACCTGAATTGGTTTCTTTGCGATAGTCACCATTGTTTACACCGCCCATTAACACAGAAAGCACTTCTTCTTCTGAAGAGTACAAGTTCCCCTTAGGTTGAGTGCTCAGATACTCTTCAAGGGTTTCACCCTCGTGATATTCAAATTTCTCGAGTTTTTGAATATCAGAGTTAGTCTGCTTGGTGTTGTATTGCATCATTGGGTCAGCAGCAAAAGCGGTTGTCGTGATGATCATTGCTGTAGAGATGATTGATAATTTTGCGAAAGTTCTCATAGTTTCACCTATCGGTCTGAGTATTTAGTAAATGAATGAAGTTCCTTCCTCACTCCGATGCAAACAAGTTTATTAATAAACAGAACCTTGATATATAGTGTAAACTTTACTTAAAACCTCCATTTCATTTATGAGTCAATAACGACTCCACCATGATTTGGATGAGTGCAATAAGAATAGAGGGAACTGAATTTGGACCTTAATCTACTGACGACATTTTTGGCCGTTTACAAACACAGCTCTATCACCGTGGCATCAGAGCAGCTCGATATTTCTCAACCCGCGGTAAGCGCGGCTATTAAGAGACTCGAAGGTGTCGTGGGCAAGGCTTTATTTGTGAGAGAAGGACGAGGTATCGCGCCCACTGGAGCAGCGGTATCACTCGCTAATAAGATAGAAGACCCATTGAACATCATTGGAACGGTTGAGCAGCAAAAGAATGACCTTAAAGTCTATTGCACAGAGAGCTTGCTTCATTTCGTTAGCCAGGTTGAAGGCGTAAGCTTTACGGAAGCGCCACTCGAAGAGGAAGAACTGTTTGATGCGCTTACTGCACAAAAAGTAGATATCGTCATTGATGTACTTTCGAGTAAGAAACACTCATTGATTGAAGAAACCATCGTCGATGAGGAGCCCGTGTGTCTGACTCGAATCAACCACCCTCGAATTGGTGAGACACTAAGTAAAGAAGAGTATTTCCAAGAGGAACATATTGCGCTCAAGATCAAACGCGCCAACATGAACACGGTCGAGTTTTTATCAGAGAGCGATATCGAGCCGAGAAAAGTCAGAATTGAAACCAGCTCAATTTCAAGCATGCTGATTTTGGCAAGCACGACAGATTATATCGCCGCTTCTACTCGCTCTTTTGCAGAAATGCTTGCACCAGCGCTTGGCTTACGCGTTCACCCTATCCCCATCAAATTAAGACCGATCACGTTTCGAATGCTCTATCACCGCCGCTACGCTAAAGACGAACAGCACATCAAAACCCGTGAAGCAATCAAATCAGCATTAAGGAAACATAAATGAAACTGAGGTTTTAACTAAAGTTAACCCTATTAATATAAATTCAGTTTAATCACATACTCTCCAGCAAGTTAATTCAATAGAACGACACTGGAGAATCCATGAAAAAACTTAACCTTATTGCTCTACCACTTACGTTACTCAGCAGCGCAGCGTTTGCGACTTCGACTCAAGTTTACATCGAACAAAACGTTGCCTCTAATGCTGCTGATAACGGTGTCTACACCACAGAAGCTGGCGCATTAATCGATACCTCAGAAAATGGACAAGTCTATATAGGTTTTGATGACCAAGGTTGGTTAGCAGCGGGTTACGGCCACGACTTTCACATCAGCGAGTCCTTCACGTTCAACCTATACGGTGAACTCGGTAAATGGGACAACGGTGAAGAGTTATTAATCGAAGGTATTATTGATTACCAAGTCAATGATAACTTCAATGTATTCAGTGGATTGGGATATAACCAGTCAGGGCAAGTACTCGAGAATGTAAGCGACACCACGATCAACACCAATAAGTTCATCGCCGGTGCGGGGTACTCACTCTCAGGCTGGGATTTAGCTTACCAATACACTCACGAAAACAGTGATGGATCCAATGGCGGGTTTACCCACAACGATGACAACGTAATCTTTCATCAAGGCGACTACCGTACCAATGAACACGAAGTCGTTCTCTCTAAGAGCATCGACGACTGGACACCCTACGTGAAATACACCTATTTCAACACCAACGAAGGTGACCTTTACTTGAACGGCCAATCGATGGGCCCGATCGACAACGACAGCATCATCACACTTGGTTTGTCTTACGACTTCTAAATATCTCAGATTCAATTCTCATAGGCAGATGGATTTGCCCACCTTTCGAGGGCACTACTATGAAAATTACTTCTCAACGTAACAAAGTCATTAATATCGCTGCAGCGATCAGTATCGTTTTGTTTTCTGCGATTCCCACCTACGCAAGTGCTGATCACTTAGATTTCCATTATCTAGAGTCGAGTTATCTAGAAACCAGCTATCTAGACTCCTCCTCCGTCGAATTCATGACACCAGATTTTGATCAGGGGTATCTTAACGATGAGATTAAAGAAAACCTTATTCTGGAATAATTCGTCAACACATTACAAAACGTTATATAGCTCTTGTTTTCTATATAACTCTCATCTTCTTATAGAGCCGTGCTGAGTGATTAAGACTCCGTTCCTGAATCACTTTTTCTAGGCTGATGACATTCAAAACCGCAAATGCAGACGCTAAAAAAGACACCACACTCGTCAAAAAGTGTGGTGTCTTGGTTATTATTGCAAGGCTAATTAACTAACAATAGTTAAGATTAGTTGGCTGGACGCCAAACGCCCCATTTGTCATTTTCGTAAGTCGCTTTAGGGTTAGTGCCACCTTGAACCCACCATTGTGCTTTCCATGACTGGTTCGAGTAAGTCACGACTTCGCCACCAAGGTAAGTCGCTGATGAGTCCCACGTACCTGGATCTGGCGTAGGGTCTGGGTCAGGAGTCGGATCAGGATCCGGCGTTGGATCTGGGTCTGGTGTCACGCCACCGTCATCGGCAATTACTTCAAAAGTGAAGGTTTCAACACTGTCGCTTTCAATCGAGCTAGCCATAAACGATAAAGTTTCGTTTGCAGTGATGCCAGTGGTATCAACTACGATAGAAGCCGTGCCGTTATTTTGAATGCTTACAGAAGTACCTTGAGTTTGAGTCAATGTCGCCGCTTCGCTTGTTGCAATCACAACCTTATCGCCAGCATTGACTACATTGTCACTCTTCACTAGCTCGTAGATGTCACCTTTCAATGGTTCAACACCACCGTCGCCACCATCAATCAGCGTTAACTGACCAGAAGCACGGCTATCTTTTGAGTTGAAGAAGTTACGTGAAGGGTCGTTTTGGAAATACATGTAGTGCTGCATTTCAGCGTGCCAGTCACCAATGAAGATCGCGCCATCTTTAAACTCTTCGTGCCAGCCGTTAATCTCTGAAGCCAACAAGCGAGCCCAATCGTTAACGTTTGAAGCGTCGATAACGATGTCGAAGCTACGCGCGACTTCACCGTACTTGTTGATGATGTCGTACTTAACCGTATCACCAATTTCTGGCGTACCAAACTGGTCAGAAACAAACAGGTCGCCACGGACTAGATCAGGTTGAGGTGTAGGCTCTGGTGGAGGGGTTGTGCCACCCGCGATAGTGATGTCTGAACAGTTGTAGAAGCCTTCGCCCGCAGCATCATCACGTTGCCAACGAACGAATAGAATCGCATCGCCAGAACGGTCTGAAGGAATAGTGACATTAATGCGGTACTTGCCGCCATTAACCGGAACGTTACCCTCTTCTTGGATAAGATCTAAGTCTCCCCACGCTAGGCCTTTGCTTAGGTCCGCGTTTGGTTTCGTTAGGTAGAACTCCCAGAAAGAAGGGTTGTGTGGCGCTGTCGCATTGAATACATATTCAAACGTACCAGTATTTAGCTCGGTACGAGTCCAACCAGTATGAGGCGCACCCATGCCGCGTTTTTGCGAATCGTTGGCATAACATAACGTGCCGTCAGGAATCGCCGCTTTTACAGCATTGATATTATTGAAATCTTGGACATTTTTCGCGTACTCGTTACGTTGAACAAACGGGTATGAACCCGAAATGTCTTTTGCTTGAGCACACGCAGCATTAGGTGGTGTACCCGACCAAATCCCGCCTTGCTCGTAACACGTGTTCTGACGCGCGCTTGGAAACTCAGACCAACCATGAGCATTTGCCACTGACGGCACACTCGATAGCATAGCCATACCCACTGCTATTTTTAGAATATTATTATTTATTGTTGTCACTTTCCCACTCTCTATTATTTTACCCTAAACACAAAACCAATTGGTTACTAACCAACCAGCACTGTAATTCGAAGGTTTATAGTTTCTGACTTAAAGAACAACGAAAAATATATACGTCAATTTTATCAATAACAGCGGATTTTATATTGATAGGAATCAGCATCACACAACTCAAACAAATGCGTTGTAGATAGATGATATTGGTTCGAATTATCAATTTTTACCGACAAAAATTACGCATTCCCTAAGAAAATAGATCGCTAGGAAGGTATTTTTTCATTGAATTAATTGGAGTGAAACGCTCGCATAAATAATGATATTGAGTGCTTTTTATCATCATTATTATTACGTTGTTGAGACTGCTGTAAAGTCGCTAAGCTATTGAGCGTATACGTTTATAAAAGGATAAATCATTAAACGTTAATTTGAACGAGCTAAACTAATAGCGGCTATTCATGCCAAATCGATTCGACATATCATCGTCCATACGACCGCCCTTCCAACCGCCGCCACCCAATAGATTAAGTACATCTCGCGCTGTGTAGTCTTCTCCGCCAAAGAAGTCATTAGACACATCATTACGCAGCAACTGAATAGTTGGAGCTAATTCAACAGCAAGATCTTGTGGATCCGCAAACAAGGCTAAAGCAATCTGTTGTTGGCGTTTACTCAACTCACGAGAACTTGTTTCAACCTGCCCAATAGAGAAGAAATCACGGCTTCCGTAGCTCTTCACCATCTTTGCAGACAATGACTTAATCACCTTTTTGATTCTTCTTCTTTGGATGTATCTAAACATATTTGCTTCCTTTACTAACTCGCCTTAAACCCAATGAGCAGCTTAACTAATTAGTCTTTTAACCAAACAAAAGATAGGTCTGATTGTCGACTGAGATACTTTTGACTTCGGTGTTGAACACGGACTCTAGCTGCTCAGGGGTAAGCACTTGATCAGCTGAGCCTGATGCTTGAAGTACACCTTTATCGAGCAACAACACTTGGTCTGCGTGTCTTAGTGTTCTGTTCAAATCATGGTTAGCCATGATCACAGCGATGCCCTTCTCTGCCACTCGTTCAATGAGCTTGTACAACAAGGCTTCTTGAGCAATATCCAACGGAGCTGCGGGTTCGTCGAGGATCAGCAGCTTCGCGTATGGGTTAAGTGTCGGCCAAATTTGCAGGCACATTCCCGCCAAACGTACGCGTTGCCATTCACCACCAGACAGTGTCTGAATTGAGCGATGAAGTTTGTCTGCAATGTCTAGCATCTGGCTGATTTCTTCCAAAGCTGCGTTGATTTCAGCATCAAGGCCGTGTGAGGAGCTTGGCAGTGACAATGCAAGATATTGGAACACTTCTAAGTTGAAGGCTGGCCTTGCGCTTTGGCACAAGTAAGCACGATGCAATGATAAATCTTGTAAAGACAGCTCCGACAAATCCTGCCCGTCGATCTTGATATCACCTTTGTAACCATCACCAATGCCAGATATCGATTCGAGTAAGGTACTTTTACCGCTGCCATTCGGGCCGATAACGTGAGTCACCTGCCCTTGCTTGAGCTCAAATGATAGTGGTAATAAACGAGCGCCAACGCTCAGGCTCTTAATTTGAATCATGATTTTTAATTAACATCCAAATGAAGATAGGCGCACCGATACTGGTGGTCATCACACCCAAAGGCAGCTCTGCGGAATCTAATAAGGTTCTTGCACAGATATCAGCAAACACCAACAACGCAGCGCCAGCAACGGCAGACAAAGGAAGAAGGTATTTGTTATCAGTACCAATCGCTAAACGCAATAAGTGTGGCACAACCAAGCCAACAAAGCTGATCACGCCACCTAAAGCTACCGCGCAGCCGACTAAAATAGACACGGCGAAAATTAGACGCCAGCGCAATCTCGGTACGTTTACGCCTAACTGTGCGGCATGCGTTTCGCCAATCATTAACTTATCTAGCTTACTACCTTGCAGGCACAGCCAAATAATCACGGGGATCATCACCAACGTGAGCGAGTGTTGATACCAAGTGACGCCACCTAAGCTGCCCATCAGCCAATACATCAATAAGCGTAGACTTAAGTCATCACTAAAATAGAACGCCCATGTCACCATCGCGCCAGAAAGAATGCCTAACGCGACACCCACCAGCAGCAATTTAGCCGTGGTGAGTCGCATCGTTTTTACCATGCTCACCAGTATCACGGTGAAACAGAGCGAGCCTAAAACGGCGGCAATCATGAACAGTTCTGGTGTGGGAGCAAACGGCAAGAAGAACAGTACGATAACCATCGCCAAGCTTGCGCCACCAGAAATGCCGAGCACACCTGGCTCTGCTAATACATTACCCAATAAGACTTGTAGGCTTGCGCCAGATACTGCTAGCCCTGCCCCGATAGCAATAGCTGCTAATAATCGAGGTAAGCGTAAATCAATCAGTAGTTTTTGTTCTAACGTGGACAAGGTGTCCAGAGGGGAAATGAAGAGATCGCCAACCATTAGGTAAATCGCACTCAGCGCGACAAGCAGTGCTGCCATCAGATAAATGGCTCGGGTCCATTTGCGCTGTTTTTGGTGAAGAAGTTGTTGGAAATCCATATCAAGCTACTTTGAAATTGTTCGCGTAACCTTACCTGTATCCCTAAATAAACTCAAGGCTCACACAGTAATGTGAACCTTGATATTTCAACCAGTTGAGCGGTTGTTTTCGTCGCTTTAACCCAGCTCAGTATTAATCGTATACAAGCTGACCGTGGTCGAATCGTGTTTCAACTTCGCACACCATTAAGGCCGCTCGTTGACCGATAGCCACGTTACGATTTGGGAATACCACTGCTTCGTTTTCATTCTTCGCCATCAATGGCTTATCACCATCATGACCAAACACTTCTCCGTGCTTGAATGCCGTAAAGTTTTCTACGTCATCAGAGAACATGAAATCAAAGTCATCGTGCAAACGAACAATGGTTCTGCTCACGCGATAAGTGATGGTTCGCTTAGGTAAATGCTCTGGCTCAACTTCAGCAATCAAGTTACGCATCGCCAAGTCAAAAGCCGTTAGCTTATCAAGTTGGTTCTCACCAATTCTCGCGACCTGCCCTAGTTCCATTGTCAGTGCTTGCGCTTCGAAGTTTTCAGCACTGTACCAACTGAATGTACTGGTTGGCGCATTTGACAACAACACTGCTTCCACGTGCGCACTGTTAATGAAATCAAACAGCTCTTTACTGCGTACTTCGTGGCGAACTTTAGGGCTCACTGCAAACGAGTAATGCTTAGATAAACGGATTGCACAGTGCAAATCTAGATGCCAACGAGTGGCAGGTTCCGTTTCTTTGTAAAACTCAGTCACCAAGAACTTCAAGTTCTTCGCGATATCCACTTCTCGATTGCTCTCGTACTGCTTTTCATCAAACAGACGATTCATGTTCACATCAAGAAAACGAGTATGCGCGTTAGTGGCTTCTGGGTGAGCTATGATAAACAAGCATCTCGCGTTTACTACTTGGAAACCTGTTTCAATATCCTCAATGAGCTTATCGATCAGCTCCATTGGTGAAGTTTCGTCGCCATGAACACCGGTTGAAAAAATGATGTTCTTGGTTTCAGAATTAAAATCCGCGGGAATCACTTCCAAGACACCGCGTTGATGAAGCTTAATTTGAACACCGTTACTCAGTACGGTCTGTCCTGCAAACACTTCTTGCTCAAGATCTAGGCTGTCAAAAAGAAATGATTGGCGAAAGAGGGTCTTCGTCATGCGCTACTCCTTAATTGCACGGCCGTATGTTAATAAATTGTACATAGAAATTGTGTTGCTAGGATCGCACTTATCAACAGAAACTCCGTTATCACTCACAAATACTACCCATATATTTTTATATTACCTGCTGACTTTACTAACCGACATCTGTTCCAAATAACTTTCTCTATTTAAAGAGACTTTTGGTTGTTTCGGCTTATCTCAGGTTATGCCAGCAAGATAAGAGCCACGTAAGCTAACACAGCTCTTACCTGCTATGAACAGATTGAGATCAATTAATCTTCCTGATCGAGCAATCTTTCAAATTCATCGATTTGAACTTTGACCATGTCGATGCTTTGTTGCCAAAAATCAGCTTGAGTCAGGTCCATTCCTAAGTGCTTTTGAACGACTTCTTCCGCCATCATGCTGCCCGTATCACGAAGCAACGAAACGTAATCGCCGTAGAATTGCTCACCTTTCGCATCGCGCTGAGCGTAAACACCTTTACTGAACAGGTAACCGAACAAGTATGGGTAGTTGTAGAAGCTTACTTGAGAGATGCTGAAATGCAGTTTGCTCGCCCAGAAGTAAGGGTCAGCTTCTGTCATTGCATCGCCATACCACTCTTTCCAAGTCGTTTCCATCAAGTCACACAGCTGCTGAGCCGTTAGCTCGCCTTTTTCACGCTGCTCGTAGAAGGCTTTTTCAAACTCAAAACGAACGGGAATGTTCACCATTAATGCCAAAGAAGAAGAAAGCTCTTCCCACAGCATTTCAAGTTTCTCATTACGTGTTTGTGCTTGTTTTAACAAATGGTCTCGAACGATATTTTCAGCAAAGATCGAAGCGGTTTCTGCTAGCGTCATTGGGTAGCGTGTTTGACACAACGGCATGTCTTTCATCACCCAGTTGTGGAACGCGTGGCCTAACTCGTGTGCCAATGTCATTAAATCTGAGCGGCTACCGCTCCATGTCATGAACACAAGCGGAGTGCGTGTAGCAGCAAACTTGGTGCAGTAAGCGCCTAAACGTTTGTTGGCTGCTGGTGCGGCATCAATCCAACCATTATCAACCATCAAAGCGACAAAATCAGCCATCTCTGGATTTACTTCAGCGAACGCAGTTTTGATCACGTCGATCGCCTCATCAAATGGGTAAACCTTAGATTCAGCGTCACCCAGCGGCGGCATCGCAGCTAAGTGATTCCAAGGCTTCATTTCATCTAGCCCGTGAACTCTTGCCATTAACAAACCTGCTTTCTGACCAACAGCTCGATTAGCTTTCGCTACCGACATCATGGTGTCTAGCGTTTCTGGCACAATGCGGCTGCCGTGTAGGCTTGGATCTAGGAAATGCACATCGCTAATCTTCGAACGCTTTTTGTTTTCAGTCAGTCGCCAACCCGCCAATGCATTTAGAATCGAAGCAAAAGACTCTTGGTGCGTTTTCATCGCACCTTGAACCGCGCGCCATGCTGGTTCTTGTTTGTCGAATTCGCTGCCGTACAACAGGCTCGCGGCTTGTGAAAAGCCTAGGGCTTCCTCTTCACCGTCCAGCTTTAGCGACAGTTTTAAAGATCCGGTTAGGTTATCGTATAAACGACCCCATCCGTCACGACCATCAACCTTCATCGCTGCCAATAACTGCTCTTCAGCAACACTGAGTCGGCTGCTTGATAACTTACGAGAGCTTTCAATCGCAAAGCGCTGCCCTGCTACGTCCGCACTATCATGCTCTAATACTGCATCAATAAATTCTGGTTCTGCGTGAATTAGCGTATCTTCGTAAGGGCTGAACGCTTGAGACATTTCAGAGTTCAGCTTCGCTACACGACCAAGCAATACTTTCGCTTCTGTGTGTGTCGCGTCGACCGATGCGTGGCAATTAGCGAAGGTGTTGATTGTACTCAGTAATGTGCCTGCCGCTTCTGAAGTCTGAATCGCGTTTTGCATCGCTAGAATGATATGACGCTTTTCAACGTGTAGGTTCAACAGCTCAATGCACTGCTGAATGAGTTCAATGTCCTGTTCGATTTTTGCATCATTAAGATCGCTATAAGCAATGCTTAGATCCCAACTTGGTGTTGTCATGACTAAATTCCTTTCACGTAGGTAGTAATACCAATCAGGTATAGCGGCTGTGAACGCCGCTTTATACTTCTATTTATATTTCTGTTTCTATTTACAGATCTAAAAGATTGTTAATTCTTAAACTGTGTTTTTTGAACACTCAGAGAACAGGTATCCCTATCGATTTAACGCTGATAAAGCTCTGCGCAAACTGAGTGATTTGAATATGCGTTATCGATGCGTTTTCTATCGATAACTTCGAGTACAAACTCGGGTTTTTCCAATCAATATTAAGGCAGTGCGCTAGCAGTATGCGAATCACACCACCATGAGTAACCAACAATATGTTGTCACTTGAATCATTCAAAAGTTGCGACCAAGCTTGAGTTACTCTGTCGTGGAAGCTCTGTAAACTTTCTGCGCCAGTTAATTGATGATTAGCAGGGTCTTTCCAAAAGGTTTCTAACATTCCCCACTTGTCTTCAAGTTCATCAAATGGGACACCATCTACTTCACCGAAGTTCATTTCCTGAAAACCCGATACAACTGATAAAGGCACAGACATACGCTCTGCAAACAAGCTCGCGAGATCACCACATCGTCTTAGTGGAGAGCTAACCACGCTATCAAAGGTAATGTCTTGTGTAGTTAGTGCCTCACATATCTGTTCTTGAAGATCAGAGTTGACCAGCACATCAGATAAACCATTGAGCGCAGCTTTTCCTTCGACTTTGCCATGTCTTAACAAATAGATGTTTTTGGTTGTTCCATTGACCATGTGTGCGACCTAGCCTTGAATATCAAGCAAGTGATTAGATGGTTTTAAGTGCAGCGGCAATCCGGCAGCAATCAGCGTGACGCGCTCAACGACACGAGCTAGCGCTTGGTTCATTCGTCCTGCATTGTCCACAAACAAGCGAGACACTTTACCCAGCGGCACCACACCTAAACCGACTTCGTTAGAGACCATGATAATTTGCGCCGGACTTTGCTCGACGCTTTTGACCAATACTTCAACCACGGCTTCAACCTGTTCATTAGTTGCGTCATCACCCAGTTCAAAGATGATGTTGTTCAACCACAAGGTTAGGCAATCAATCAATACCACATCTTCTTTCTCAAAAGACTGCAGTTTTTCGGCTAATTCGACGGGTACTTCATGCTCAATCCACTGCTCGCCACGACGTTGTTGATGGTGCGCGATTCGTTCTCGCATTTCATCATCAAGATATGTCGCTGTCGCAATATAATTGAGGCGTCCATTTGAACATGCTTCAAGCGCACATAATGCTTGTTGCTCCGCAAAACTAGACTTACCAGAACGAGCCCCGCCCAATACCAAATGGCTGTTTCGCTGACTTGCTTGATTAATTTGATTAGCTTGAATAGTTTCATTCGTGTTGGTCATAGGAAGCCGTTATAGAAAGCCATTGTAAAATGCAGTAATGAATACAAGGTAAGTCAGCAACTCCATTAACTGTTGAGCCGCACCCAAGCAGTCCCCAGTAAAGCCGCCAATTCGAGCCGTTAACCACGTTTTAAAACCTGTTCTGAACAGATAGGCGACGACAGATAAAACCAAAGCGAATTCAAGACCAAACCACAGGCTAGGCAGCACGCCTACCAGCAACAAGAAGACAAGTTCGCCCTTGGTTTGTTTATTGGCTAGAGGCTTACTCTTGCTCGTGTCTAAATCGCTGACGTAAGGCATGTCGTAAATAAGGGATGCCGCAATCACTCGGCTAAAGGTGTAGCTCGTCACGATGACCATAAACAATCCAGTCATGCTGATAAGTTCATTGAGCAGAACCCACTTTCCAAGCAACGCCATGATCAGCGCAGACGCGCCGTATGTACCAATTCGGCTATCTTTCATGATGGTCAAGCGGCGTTCAAGTGTCATGCCGCCACCAATACCATCCGCCATGTCAGTTAAGCCGTCTTCATGGAAAGCACCGGTCAGCATCAAACTAAAACTCATCATCAAAAAGATGGCAATCGAGCTTGGTAACACAGTATCAAGCAACAGGAACAAACCGCCGCACAAGGCGCCAAGCAACAAGCCGACTGTTGAGAAGTAACGACCAGAACGGTTCATACGCTCTTCTGAATAGGGCGTATTCTTTGGCATTGGCAAACGAGAAAAGAAGCCCATAGCCAACGAAAACAGCTCCCACTGATAAGCAGCGCGATCTTTCAAAGATCTGTTCGGCGTATCACTCATTAAACTGTGACTCCGGCGCTCTCGAAGCTCGCCATGTTGTTATAGAACTCAGCGGCCACTCGGATGATTGGCATGGCTAGTGCAGCGCCCGTGCCCTCGCCTAGTCTCAAGCCAAGATCAAGCAACGGCTCAGCGTCTAGAAGTTCTAATAGAATTTTGTGTCCTGACTCTTCTGAGCGATGCGCGAAGATCATGTAGTCACGGCAATTCGGTTCAATTAAGGTCGCAACATACGCAGCGACTGACACGATAAAACCATCGACCAGTACAGGAGTTCTGTTTTGATAAGCGCCAAGGAAAGCACCGACCATTTGCACTATTTCGTAACCACCGACTTGAGCTAAAATCGATTTAGGATCGAGTCCTGTGCAGCGTGCAACACCTTGCTCAACCACCTCGACTTTTCGTGATAACTGTTCGTTGTTGATACCAGTGCCTAAGCCTACACACTCTGCAGCAGTTCGGTTTGCTACCGCACTTAAAATCGCTGACGCGCTACTGGTATTGCCGATGCCCATCTCACCAAACATGATGATATTGGTGCCATTCGAAATAGTTCTAGATACAAGCTCTGAACCTAGTTCAATCCCACGTTCGACTGTTTCTAAACTCATTGCAGCTTCGTTGGCAAAGTTATTGGTTCGTGTACCCAAGCGCTGAGAGATCAACATGTCACTGTCTGATTCAACAGGCAACAATATCCCCGTGTCGACTACCGTGATATCGATATTATTCACCGCACAGAAACAATTGATCGCCGCGCCACCACTTAAGAAGTTCAACACCATCTGTTGTGTGACGGCACTTGGGGCAATACTCACGCCTTCGTCAGCAATGCCATGGTCGCCAGCAAAAATGATGATACTTGGCTTATTCAATTCGATGTGTTCAACCGCCGCTTCTTTGCCTTGGCTCTGAATCAATGCCAGTTGATGTGCGACTTTTTCGAGTAAACCAAGGGCACCGAGTGGCTTGGTTTTTTGGTCAATTCGGTGTTGGATGTACTGCGAGTATTGGGTATCTAACATAGTTTTTAAAAACGCTTATTCTGGGTACGTTGATTTAGGGACTGCTACTTAAGGATTGTTACTTAGGACGAGCGACAGAGAACACATTGGACAGCGTGGCGTATTCGCCTCCGCCTAGTCGAGATAAAGGATCAAGTGCTAGTGCATCAATCTTCAAGCGTTCGCTCTCTTTATCGATCACACCTTCAGAGATATACACCTGTTCAACTTGAGCAAAAATAAGGCTTTGTGGCACTTCTCCAACCTCTTTTACTTCGTACAAGGTGCATCCAAAAGCGACCGCGCACTCTTTCAATCTCGGTAAAGAGAAGCCTTCAAATTCAACCAGATCAATGTTATTCGCGGTGACTTCCGAATCACCATGTTCAAGGGTAGCTGCTGTCGCCGTCATGGTTTCGGCAGAACTTGAAGAAGCAATGTGAATCACTAGCTTACCCGTTTCTAGGGCATTACGAGTGGTATCTTTGATTTCGCCGGACGGCTTCTTCCCAACCGATAACATCAGTAACGGCGGATTACTAGAAACAGGCGTGAAATAAGAGAAAGGCGCGAGGTTGTACTCTTGGTCAGAAGATTCCGTCAATGCCCACGCAATCGGGCGAGGAACAACGGTTTGTGTCATCAGGTGATAAATCTGAGTGGGAGCAAGAGTATCAAGCTTGAGGTTCATAGCACGTCCTTGGTCTATGTGAATTACGACTCAGTTTACGTGTTAAGCAAGGCTGTATCTATGGCTATGTGGCAGAAACCGCAGAGAGTGTTCTTAATTTAAACAGATCACACTGGTTTTTTCTCAGATTGACAGTCAAATTGACGAACCCTAAAACACAAATAATACTGATAATAGATTTATCAATAACTTACATTTGGGCATCGTTTATGCCTTATCTAAATTACTTATTAATCTCTCCATTGATAAGTACCCATACAGTGAATGCCCACAACACTGACGCTACACGAAGAAAGACAATCGATTGAAAGACAAAACAGAACAACGATTTAGGAGGTGTAATGATTCCAAATTCAAGTAAAAGAAAACCAAATAAATCAAGTAAGAAAGCTAGCAAAAAGGTAAGGAAAATCCCACTGTCCTTTACCTAGTAAGAAGCAAGAAAAGTAACAAAGCCCGTCGCCCAGCGGGCTTTGTTATGTTTGAGACTCAACCAATACCGGATTCAGATCCCTACTATATTAAATACGTCATTAGCCACTCAGCATTCGCCCCTCATTTATCAAACTTTTATTCGCTTAAAATTCAAACACTGTTTATATTAAACAAGCACTTGTGAAGCGAGTAAGGGGTTAGGATGAGCATTTCTGGAGACAAAACATCGGTCGTGGTGGCTGGTGCAACCGGGTTAATTGGTCATCATGTGATGAAGTTGCTCATCGATGAACCCGCCGTTGATCATATCTATGCCCTATCTCGCCGAGCGTTAGATTCACAGTTTGATTCCAACAAGCTCCACACACTCATTCACAGCGACCTGCAAGTTACCAGTTGGGATGACACGAATGCGACGCCTAATCTTGGCGTTATCTGCTTAGGTACGACTAAGAAAAAGGCAGGATCAAAAGAAGCGCTTCGCAAAATCGATGTGGAACTGGTTAGCCAAGTCGCACAGTCGATGAAGTTTCTTGGGGTTCAACGCGTAGCGGTCGTTTCTAGCTATGGCGCTTCACCAGATTCCTATTCGCACTACCTTCGCTGTAAAGGACAAATGGAACAAAATTTAAAACGTATTGGCTTCAAGCAGCTTTTCATCGCACGCCCTGGGCCTCTGGTGGGTGAGCGTGATGAACCTAGAGCTGATGAAAAACTCCTGCAAAGTGTCTTTCCTCTGCTGTCTCCATTTATGCTTGGTAAGTTCAAAAACCTACGCCCTATTCAGTCGGAAGACGTAGCCAAAGCAATGTTGTTCCGGTTATTCGAAAATAATTTCCAAAATATCGAAATTTACTCGTCAAGTGACATGCTCAATTTATTGGCAAAATATCGCTAAAAAGCTCACCTATTCATCACAATGTTGAATATCCACCCATCCTATTGAGTGGATATTACTAATCGTTCTAATAAATTACTTTTCCTTATTTTACGTTTTGTTACAGGTCGCTACTGTAGCTAACAGTATTTGCGCCCATATATCTAAGCGCCCTATCGATTTAAAGAGATTCATAAGGAAAACAAATGTCATTTTCAGCTATCGCTGCCTTAGCGGTATTCACTGGTATCCTCTTTTTTCTCTACGGACAGCAGAAAAAAGAAAACACACTTTCTCGCCTCGTTTTACTCGGTTTAGTATTTGGTAGCGCATTTGGTCTTGGTCTACAGCTGTTATTTGGTGAAGGCAATCCGGTCATCAACGAAACACTAGACTGGGTAAATATTGTTGGCCGTGGTTATGTTGGCCTACTGAAAATGGTGATCATGCCATTAGTATTGGTTTCAATGATTGCAGCAGTAGTGAAGCTTGAAAAAGGCGGCTCACTGGGCAAGATTTCTGGTATCACCATTTCTGTACTGTTAGCAACAACCGCGATTTCTGCGATTGTTGGTATTGTTGTAACGCAAGCATTCGGCCTATCTGCTGAAGGTTTAACAGAAGGCGCTCGCGAAACAGCACGTATCGCAACACTTGAAAGCCGCATCGGTAGCGTTTCAGACCTAACAATTCCACAAATGCTGATCAGCTTTATTCCGACTAACCCATTTGCAGACCTAACGGGTGCTCGCTCTACGTCTATCATCGCGGTTGTTATCTTTGGTGTGCTAACGGGCATCGCTGCTCGTAAAGTGATGGCAGAGAAAGAAGAACTAGAATCTCCGATCCGTACGTTTGTTGAAGCGGCACAATCTATCGTTATGCGCTTAGTTAAGATGATCATGGCACTAACGCCATACGGCATCGCAGCGTTAATGGCGAAGGTAGTTGCAACATCAAGTGCTTCTGACATCCTCAGCCTACTGGGTTTCATCGTTGCATCTTACGTTGCGATTCTACTGATGTTCGTCGTACACGGTGTGTTGGTTTCTTTTGTTGGTGTAAACCCGAAAGAGTACTTCCAAAAGATCTGGCCTGTACTGACGTTCGCTTTCACGTCTCGTAGTTCTGCAGCAACAATTCCACTGAACGTTGAAGCTCAAATCACTAAGCTAAACGTGCCACCAGCGATTGCTAACCTGTCTGCCTCTTTCGGTGCGACGATTGGTCAAAACGGTTGTGCGGGTATCTACCCTGCAATGCTAGCAGTCATGGTTGCGCCTACAGTTGGCGTCGACCCAATGGACATCAACTTCATTCTGTCTCTGATTGCTATTATCACAGTGAGCTCATTCGGTATTGCTGGCGTAGGTGGCGGTGCAACGTTCGCGGCGCTTATCGTACTTCCTGCTATGGGCCTTCCTGTAACGATTGCAGCACTGCTTATCTCTATCGAGCCACTTATCGATATGGCACGTACGGCGCTTAACGTATCTGGTGCTATGACAGCCGGTACGATCACAAGCCGCCTATTAGGCAAGAAAGACAAGCAACAAGATCTGGAACAAGCGAACGCTTAATGGGTTCGATTGATTCAAGCACTTGAGTCTCGTTAAACAAAAAAACCGATGCACATGCATCGGTTTTTTATTATCTGTTACTTCTAACTTCCATTACTTCACGAGCAACAGCTTAGAACACAAGTTGAATGACTTTTTCGGCAAGTGCTTCATCGTCGTCTTCACTTAATCCGCTGACACCAATAGTGCCAATCACCTGCCCATTTAATTCAATGGGAACACCGCCTTTAAAGCCAGTGATCTTTGGGTCAGTCCAGTAACTTAAGTCTTTACCAGTTTCTCTCGCCCAAGCACCTAAGTTACCGCTTGGCTGTCTATCTCTTGCAGATGTATAAGCTTTGTTCTGTGCTAACAATCCGGCTTGAACACTCACATTATCCATGCGAATAAACGCCAGTAACTCACCGTGCGTATCACACACGCTCACCGCGATTGCTTGTTGATTACGCTCAGCAATGTCTAGAGCGTTAGACACCAGTTGTTGCGCGATCTTTTGATTCAACATATTCATTCCTTATGGCAGTGCTTGACCACGTGAGTACACGTATAGGTTGTACCACTCTTCACGAGACAGGTTCATCTGAGTCGCGACTGCCGAAGCTTTGATTCGCTCTAGATTTGTGGTGCCAATTACAGGTTGGATACGAGCAGGGTGACGAAGCAAAAATGCCAACACAATCGCTTCACTTTCTACGCCATATTGGTTCGCTAACTGAGCCACGTAGTGCGCTGTCTTTTTCACGTTTTCATGTTCTGAATACAAACCTTGCTCAGCAAATCGGCCTTGTGCCAAACAGCCCCAAGCTTGCAGTTGGATGTTATTCAATTGGCAATGTTCAAGAGTGCCTGCGGCGAAGTCTGATTGATGGTGCCCTTGCGAGTTAATCATCACCCCATCATTCAACCAATCCAATTTGGCTAAGCTCATCTCAACTTGATTCGCGACGATGGGTTGCCCAAGCGCAGATTGCAGGTACTGAATTTGATGGCTGTTCATGTTCGACACACCAAAATAATCGACCTTACCTTGCGCTTTTAAGTTCTCTAACGTTCTTGCTAGCTCATCGAGTTCCATCAAAGGATCAGGGCGGTGCAATAACAGCACATCAAGCTTTTCAGTATTCAATCGATTGAGAATACCGTCTACCGATTGGCCTACCCAATCAGCCGAGAAATCATAACGACCAACATTGCCCTCGCCTTCAAAACGAATCCCACACTTAGATTGAATGAACATCTGTTCACGCAGATCAGGCGCTTGTTGTAATGCTTGACCAAAGGCTTGCTCAGCTTTGCTGAAGGTATAGATATCCGCATGGTCGAATAAGTTAATGCCCGATTCTAGTGCGGTGCCGATTACGCTTCGTGTTTGAGCAACATCCGCACTCGTCACTGGATTATCATTCCAGCCACCACCTAACCCCATGCAGCCATAGGCAATTTGCCCAACATTCGGTAGATAATTTGATAATGGGATACGTTTTTTGTCATTCGTTTTGTTTGTAGATTCAGTGCTGTTCGTCATATCGATTCTCGCTTAGAAGATTTGCTGACCAGAAATATGCCTCTATCATATTGTTCTTTTTAAAAAACAGAATATGCTAGTTACGAAATGATTGTTTGATATGACGAACAATAGATTGGTAGGAACGCGCGAATGAACGAACACAAAAGAATAGAACGACTGATCCTGTTTGTAGAACTTGCTCAGCAACTCAACTTTACCAAGGCAGCCGAAAAGCTCGGTATCTCTAAGAGCTACCTTTCTGAACAGATCAAACGTTTAGAGAACGATTTACAGTGCCCGCTTTTGGTCAGAACCACTCGCAGTGTTCGTTTAACCCAAGAAGGCGAACGCGCGTTACAACAAGGCTTAACGATTCGCTCGCAAGTCTTACAGCTTGAACGCAGTGTTTCTGAGCAACACGACATCGTCAAAGGCCTATTACGCCTCACTGCGCCAAAGATGTTTACTGAGGTATATCTATTCGATATCTGCCAACAGTTTAGGCAGCAATACCCTGAGATTCGTTTCGAGATAAACAGTAGCTACACCAACTTTAATCTCAATCAAGATGATATCGATATCGCGTTTCGTGCCACCAATACGCCACCTGACAACATGGTGGCGAAACACTTGATTAGCTATCAACATGATTTAGTCGCGACTCCCGGTTATCTTAACCAATTTGGTCGCCCTACCAATGTGAGTGACTTAAGTGATCATCAATGCTTAGCAACTCTGCACCAAACCGAGTGGCCTTTAAAATCGGTAAATATTGATGTGTCCGGCTGGCTTTCAAGTAATGACAACCACCTGCTTAAGCAACAAGCTATGGCAGGCAGTGGCATCATCCGTATTGCAAGTTACTACGTTGCGAAAGAGGTCGAACTGGGAGAATTAGAGCGAGTGCTGCCTGATGAATGTCTGCAACAAGGCAACAGTATTTATCTGTTCTATCCGCAAGTTATTTATCCGGCAAAGAAACACCAAGTGTTCGTTAAATTTGTTCAGCATTACTTTGAAAACTTGAGAGCTTGATAGTTTAAGATCTTGAAAACTGGAGAGCTCGATCATTTAAGAGCTTGAAGATTTGGTAGTTTAAGAATATGAAAGCTGAGTTAACGAGTTGAAGAAACGGAAACCGATGAACAGATAAATCAAATAACGGCTTTGTTGCGTAATTCAA
>NZ_JBFROH010000039.1:0-16723 GCF_041471425.1 Vibrio sp. 10N.261.52.C2
GCAATCGATAGAGATTAAGTTCAAACCGACACATACAAAAAAGGTGGTCACAGTGTGAGTATATAGTAAAAAGTATGTCTATTCGCGTGTGAGTGAGTGACAGCCCTTTAATAGCAATGCTTCTTATGGAACTCATAAGCGTACATACCATGTATAATAGTGTGTACGCTTTTTTGTCCCTGAAGGCTTAGCAAGGAGATGGTCTCACTGCGTGAAACCATCACCCTGCCAAAAGGTACTTAAGGGACATGATGGTAAAGTAAAATAATAAAGCCACTCCTGACGCTCGCGCAGCTCACTACTCGCTAGGCATTTATGATTTTTCTTGACCATCGCTTGTGACACGTTTCTGGACCAAAATGCGTTTCGGCAAATCGAATATTAGAAATTCATGAATAACTTAAGGTATGGCAAAGTGAAAAAAAGCCCACGGATCGAAGTTAAGAAAGTGGGCAAAATATGGGTGACATGATGATATTCAAAGTAAGCAAGTTAACGATGGGCGCGCAGATGCATATTGGCAACAGTATTTCTATGACCTACAGCTCGCTTTTGGACAGAAGTGTGCCAGCGGTTTTGCTAATTTAGTCTGTTACAGATAACTTTTAGTAATCTATATAGTCTTATCACGAAAGCGCTCGCCTTGAGAAAATCATCGAGGCGAGAGCACCGCAGGAAAAGAACGCACAATTTACTTATATAGAGGCATCGGGCTTTCTCAACAATCGGGTTAAGTGCTGGATTCGCAGCGCTTAATCCTTATTTGTTATGGCTATTTGTACAACTCATGCAACATAGAGACATAACTTGGATAAATGTGACTACTTTTCCTTACTTGTGAAATATACAACTCAAATAAACCCGATGAATAGCAATCACTTTTTTCATCAACAGATATTTGCAACAAATCGTAATCAAAGCACTCATTAAATTTTATAACAAATTTTTTAATTTGATTCTTGTTCATTATATAATGAGTTTTTAACTTACCACCAACAATACAATCCTGAACAAAATCCACGAAGCTTATATTACTAAGTTCAGGTCGAGATTCTGTATTTTGACCATCAAAACTCTGGCTCATCTCTCGATAAAGATCTGATGTAACATCACGAAGTGACGATAAATTTTCCTCTTCAAAATCTCTAATAAATTTAAATATTTGGACTGAAGACATGCCTGTTTTTAAGCTTATTATTTTTGACAATATTTTTATATCTTCAAATAGAACAGATTCTACACAGTAACCATTATGAGAAAAGCAACGACTGTTGCGGGGTGTTACGCCAATAATACTTTGTGAAAAATTACTGTTTTCAGAAACTGTTGAGAAATCCTTATCATAAATAACAACATATGGTTTACGCCCAACTACTTGTGAAAAAACTCGGTTTACACTTTCAAGCTTTCTCTTTAAGTTGTCTTTTCCTCGTTGATAAAAAAAAGTAACATGTTTCTCTATTATTTTATCATCGTTATAAGCATTATATATTCCCACTAATGATGAAATGTACTTTATATCATCATCTCCCTCAACAAAACCGATCCTTTGACAATGATTCATTTTTTCCAGAGCTAATATAGTTCCACCCAACTCTTTTTTTATCATATCAAACTTATTTATCTCTACATATTTTAATACACCATCATTTTTGGCACTGGTATTTAAGTAATACAATTCTCCTTCACGAGCCTCACCGACAAAGTTGTCGTTATGACTAATTACAAATATCTGAGAAGTTTCGATTGACTTTAATTTTTCTATTAATGCCTTTTGTAGCGTTGTATGAATATGTGAATCAGGCTCATCTACAAGAAGAATACTTAGAGGCGCATCAACATATGTAATTGTTGAGAATATTTCCGCTACTTGAAGAAAACCACTTCCTTGTAAATGTAAGTCTAAGCTCTTACCATTAGTTTTAACTTTCAGGTCAACATATTCATCAAACTCTTTTCTCGTGCGATTTACAAAATCGAAACTAAATTCATAATCAACGACATCTGTAATCTTTTTTTGCAACTCTTCAATTTGAGTTGCACTACGACCTATTACTATTTTATTTCTCAAGACCTCTTGCGACTTACCTTTTTCAATTTTTTTAGATATTTGACCAACATTCATTAGTGGTTCATATGCAAGGATATTTGCTACAGGACGAGTTTGATATATGAAAATGGCTTTTGATAATCTAACTCTCTCCCTTGCCAAGTAATCAGAAAAACCAGAAAAGTCAGAACCTCTGGAAGCTCTTACTTTATAATATGCATTTGATATCGAAGAAGGCTTAACGATCTCAAAACCTAAAGAAAACTCAGAACCTGTTTCGTTATCCAGTAGAGTCATTGTTAAAACACAAGTATGACTAGCGGTATTAAATAACTCTCTATCATGTGTAACTCTCAGAAAATACAAATCAGAAAAAGGCAGGTACAGATTTGATTGAGGACTAGATTTATAAAACCCTTTATCATCAGACTTTATTGACAAATCATAACAACGCTTCCATAACTGAATCGCTTCAAATACACTAGACTTCCCAATGTTATTCTCGCCTATTATAATATTAAAATTGTCATTAGGTTCAAACTCTAACGACTCAAAGCCTTTAAAATTTTCAATTTTTATGGTTTTTATTACAAGTTTCAATTTTAATTCCTTTTCCAACCACACTGTAGATAGCCATAACGCTTTATCTACGGATCAAATCTGCATATTGCCCTATGGAAGCAGGTGCGTATCAACCCAACAGAGTTCAAGCTATCAGCTAATGCCTTAAAAAACAATGACATTCATTTTTTGGTTTAGATAGAAGGCAATATATGCGGTAGCACTCCTTATATCACTCAAATCCATGCAGCGCATTCAATAACCAAGTAATACATCATATCGTAATGGAGGTGTCATATTAGATTTAGTAATACTTCCTTGTAGCGACCAAAGCACACTTTGGGGCATTTCCGAGTTAGAGATATGAGATGGTTTTTTGTTCGATAGCCCCACTTTCGCTAAACCTGAGCTAGAAGAACTCTAAAATGGTATGCCACTAGTTTAGGGGAGGTTTACATCATCAGTAAATAGCGCAACATAATCAATTAGATGCAGGTTGCGCTTTACCTCTTTCAGGTCTTTATATGCCCATTCTTTCTTAGCGATAGATATAGGGCGACCTGTATCAACAGTCTGTTCTTCAACTTGCTTAGAGGAGTGTTCAACATGTATAAATTCAAATCTTCCAAACGGAGTAGAGTACCAACCAGAGGCTCCAGTTGTTGCAAGGATCATCATCATTGGAATCTGCGATATAACACCCCATCTAGATAGGGCATCTTCGAACGAAATATAACAATCGTACGAGGCTCTTAAAGCCAGTATCAAATGCTCAAATTCATCAGATGATTTGATATGGCCATAGACGAATAATTCATTATTTATGCTTGTTAGGTAAGGGCTTCTCAGTAAGATTCTGTCTAGATCGTCTGATTGGTAAAGGGTACAAATCTCTTCTTTGTTGTAGAAGAATTTTCCCTCTCTACGGTAGCGCATTTCTAAAACCATTTTCATACTGTTTAATCCTAACAAACTAATTACCAATGCTTAAGGCAGTAAGATGCTCAGCCACTTGTTCTAGGGCAGCTAATTCCCCAGATGCAATGAAGCTCAACGGAGTTCTACCTTCAAAAAACGAGCTGTGGTTCTGCATAGTCATAAATCCATACACATTGCTTTGATTGTTGAACAAGGTCCGAAGCGCTGCATGGATATTAAGGATGCAGCTTGTTCTAACTAATTGTTCTGATGAAACTTTACTTGAGGGTAATTGCTCTAGTTCAGCACTTGAAATGTTTAAGATTGAAAGTGCTTGAGACTCGTTGATCCCCCACCTTTTCAGTATTTCTAGAGAAGTCTTTAAACCTTTTAGGGATGTTTCTGAGGCTGGATTTGACAACGTGTTAACCCTAAGTGGACTTTTTAGTTGATCATATGTCCACATCGTTACTTTGTCAAAATATCCTTTAAAATCATTATATTACCACAAAATTGATGCTTGACATTGCAATGGTGTAGATACTAATTTTAGGGAAATAGTTTAAAAAGGTTGGAAACAATGAAGCTGCAATACTTATCTGATCTTCACCTTGAGATAGCCCCAATGGATGTGCCGATAACGGATGCTGATGTCGTTGTTCTAGCTGGAGACATTCACAGTGATGGTATGAAGGCTATAGATTGGGCTTCACACTTTCCACAAGATGTCATTTACGTGCTTGGAAATCACGAGTTCTATTCTGGAGATAGTATCGTTGAACTGCCCGAAAAGCTGAAAGGTTATTCGATGAGATACGAGAATGTTCATGTCCTAGACAATGACTCCATGATAATTGACGGTGTCGCTTTTCATGGGTGCACGTTATGGACTGACTATGAGCTATATGGTAATCCAGAGTTAGCTTTTTATTATGCTAGAGAGGCCATTTCTGATTATCGAGTGATTAACTTCAATAGAGCACAAGTGTTTACGCCAGAATTGGCAGCAGCACTGCATAAACAGTCAATTCAGTGGCTTGAGAGTGCAATTGTGTCTTCTCGCTCTCGCAAGAATGTTGTTATCACACATCATCTTCCTACACCAAAAGTAATCCAAAAACGATTTGAGCATAACAAACTAAACCCAGCCTTTGCATCAGATTGCTCTCAGCTCTTTCACTTAAATATTTCAACGTGGATTTTTGGTCATAATCATAGCTGTCAACAGTTAGAAATCAGTGGGATAGATTTCCTTTCAAATCAACGTGGTTATCATGATTATGAGAAAGTCACCAACTTCACTGCGCACAAGATCATAGATATTTCGTAAGCTATAATCTTCCTTCGATAACTCGAAGAAAGTAAGTTGAAAGGCCGCTTCGGAACTGACGAGTTGAGGTGGTAGCGTTCTTATAAGCTCGTCCTTTTGAATCTAGTTCCATCACATCGCAACGTCCCCAATGAGAAGCTGACTTACTGTAATCAAGCTCACCTAGGATTTTACCAGCTCTCTGCAATTTAGTGGTAGACGCTCTGTCGTTTAGCAGTTGGTGGATGGTTAGACCTAGTGCTTGCCACACTTGAGGCGATAAATGGTAGCCCGAACGATTGTTGGCAAATTCAAGTTTTAGCGGTTCAAGCCACGCTTTCAAAAAGGCCGATATTTTACTTAGATAGTTATCAGATAGTGTTGACGAAATCTTAGAGCCATCAGCCAACGCTACGTCTTTGGTCATTTTACTGTATTCCTGAGTCCCTATACCTGCTACCGCACCGACTATAAGCTTAAATAAAATGTACTGTGTGGTGATGAAGTGCCCTGAGACTTTCACATGCTTGGAGTCAAAGCTCACGCCTCCAAAACTTTTAATATTAGTATCTTCAATCAATTGATCGATATAGGGTTTCAGTGGAATCTGTTGATCTAACAGTATTTGCTTCCCATCACTCAGGTGAGGGAGACTTAAAGTAGCATCAAAGGTACTACTTTTTTTGAATAGCTCGATGATGTCAGGGCTGGCTAAGCCTACCTCATCATCAAATACAACTCTAATCTCAACGTCCTCCATTGCCAAGCGCTGTCGAAGTTCACTTTTCCTATTAGCCTCTTTAACGCTCAATCTTGAGCTGAACAAAAACGTCTTTAACCCAAGAATTTTACACACGGCAACCAAGCCCAAAACGTTGCCTACGATATACGTTTTAGAACTTTCTAAAACTAAACTCGGTGGTTCATTGGAAGTATTACTAAGGTCAGGCGTACCAAGAACAGCAAAAGTGAGCGTTAACGGTGCTATTACTGCGCCTTCTAGGACTCCTCTTGCTAACTCTTCTTGAATAGATTGCACTTTATCAGCATTTTTCGAGTTAACGGCAGCTTCTGCCGCCCACTTTAACTCTGGCAACCAATTTTCTGTTGAGAAGTAGGATGCGATCTCAACCATAGGCATTGTTGTTATAAGTGTTTTGTATGTTCTTAAACTTGACGAGACCAAAAACCCATCAATTTTTCTATGAGAAAGTGTCAATTTTTTCATCCATTTAGCAATTAACTGGAGTCTAATTTAAATTTATTTATTGATCCGACGCTCATGTCGGATCAATACTGTCGACTGCAAAACACGAACTTAGATTTAAGTCATTATATTGCCACAGATAAGATTATAGAGAGCTAGGTCATGACAGACACAAAATCACAGAACCTAAATGAAATCGCAGATGAAGCACTAGAAAGCTCTATTGTTGAACACTTAGTCGAGCGCTACGAAGAGCAAGAAAACAACACCTATCTAGCAAGTTCTAAGAAGCTAATGGAAACGGCTTCTGGTAGTTCTCCACATGAAATTTTGGATATTTTTAAGTCTAAAGCTCAATACTATTCAGGTGTAAAAACGGTAACAACCACTTTGAAACACACAGTGCTTCTTGTGACGCCGCAACTGGCAAGGGATATGTTGGAGTTTTCTAGGCGAGGAGCAATAAACTCAAACAATAAGAACCGAAGACTCAGTCGTGCAAAGGTTAAAAAGTATGCTGAGGCCATGAGCAAGAGCCAATGGTGCTTAACTGGAGAGCCGATAATTATCTCTGCTGACGGGGAAATACTAAATGGACACCATCGACTACAAGCGGCATTAGAGTCCAATTCTAGATTCATTGCTCCGGTAACCTACGGTGTTACCGATGTCTTATCTTTTGCGCATATTGATGTAGGTAACACACGTACTAGATCTCAAGTACTAGAAATGGCAGGAGTGAAAGTGAGCGCTTCTGTACTTTCTCGTGTAGCGATGTTGTCGAAAGCATTTGATACAACGTCAAATCCTTATGCATTTCGAGGTACTCAGGGAACCTCGTTTCAACCAGCCGAAATTTTAGCTTATGTTGAGGAAAATGAGGAACTTGCCTTATCGGTCGACTTTGTCGCAAAAATCGTAAAACGCCATAAACTTGAAAGCCAAGTATCTGAAGCAATCTATGCTTTTGCACACTCATTGATTAAACGACAACTTAAAGATAAACCACTTGATTCAGAACTGCCTTTGTCACCTGAAACCTATCTAACCCGAATCATTTCCTCACTGGGATTGGAGTCGGAAGATGATATCGAGTATCAAGTGCGCAACTATCTACAGTCATTAGTTCATGAGTCAACTTCTTATTCATTGCTCTGCAAATTATCGGCGATATTCAAAGGATGGAACATGTATTTAGGCATTCCAGTAGTAGGCAATAAAGTAAGTGTTCGTCGAGTTGCTCGTTATCGTAAAGATGAGGAAGGCAATAGAATTCCAATGCAATCTGCAGGAAACATTAACGAAGCTTTCACTATCCCTTGTATGAACAAAGGGTCAACACCAAAGAGGATCTTGAAACAAGCAAACGTACAGATGATAGGCAAGGAAATTCGGAAATGAGAGGGGGGTATACCGAAACTCTAGCTTGGTATTGGTTTCATTAGCGCGTAATCTAATTGATACATACGCTGCTAAGCTAACGAACGTTAGGCTAACAAGCGTTAGCTTAGCAAAGCAGAAATTTAGTCTTGTGTTTACTGATTCATACGCAGTGTGACACTTATGGTGGTTAAGCATGACCTAGTTGTACAGGACTGTCCCTTATGCCACCAAAATCGCTTCTGGACAAAAGTGTGTCAACGGTTTTGCTAAATTAGCAAATTACGGATTAGTCTACGTACTGCAAATTGCTTTTCTAGCTCTATGCGTTTATAGTCTTCACCAGTTTGAGGGAGTAGCTATTTTGCTTTGCTAGCATTGCAAAAGGTTGTGTCAACATATTTGACCAGACGTCATGGTGCAACCAGTAGTTTTTAGTACCTACCCAGCGAGACTCGAACAACTTACACACTTTATGCGAGGGCTAAGTGTGGGGTTGTTCGTGTTTGTTATAAGCCCTCTGAATACTTATTCTATGACTGTTTTTTTACTCCCATCGTTAGCGTTATCAATCGGCTTAGTTTTAGTGGCATTCAGTGCAGATCGGCTTATTTCTGCATCTGCAACCTATGCCAAGCATTGCAACATATCATTGATTTTTATAGGTATGACTGTTGTTGCGTTTGGAACATCGGCCCCCGAATTACTCGTATCCGCCGTTGCTGCTTTAAATAATGCAGGAGAGTTGGCTGTAGGCAATGGTATTGGTTCTAATATTATTAATATTGGTCTTGTGCTTTCCATTGCTGTGTTAATGGCTCCCATCCAAGCTAACAAGCGCTTTATCAAAAAAGAGTTTCCGATATTGGCAGGATCAATGCTGATCTGTAGCGCACTGATGTCCACAGGAAAGCTAAATATTACAGACGGTCTATTATTGGTGATTTTTCTAGCCGTATACTGTTTCTATTTAGCTAAGTCCGTAAGACAAGGTGAGGTTTCTGAAGATGATCTCGAGTTCTTGCCATTAACTAAAAAACGAGCCGGGTGGGAAAGTTTAGTGATGTTGTTACTGCTGTTAACCTCATCGCGGTTAATGGTCTGGGGAGCGGTTAACTTGGCTCAACTAGCTGGTTTGAGCGAGCTTACCATTGGATTGACTATAATTGCATTTGGGACAAGCTTACCCGAACTGGCGGCTGCGATTGCTGGAGTGCGCAGAGGAATGTACGACATTGTATTTGCCACTGTAATAGGCTCGAATATTTTCAATTTATTGGGAGTAATCGCTATACCTTCGATAGTAGGTCAAGAGTTGATCATTCCAGAGCAAGTCGTAAGCCGAGATATTCCTTACATGATTATTTTAACAGGGGTATTAGGTGTAATGCTTGCTGTTCCCTTGCTTAAATCACAATCATCGAGTAACAAACAAGCCACTTACACTCTTCATCGTTGGGGAGGTACTTTGCCATTAATGATATTTATAGCTTACCTAACAAAAGTAGCTAATTCGGCATTTTAGGACCTCGAAGAACATAGTTTCGAATTCTGTTAACTAACATCCGAAAGACAACATTCACCTTTATATCCTCCCCAACAGTTAATGCTGTTGGGAGATAATCTTACTATTTCTGCCAACATGTTTAGGTTCAATACCCAGAGTGTTTATCCGTTTCTAACATTAGAAAATTTTGGATAATCTCAGCAGACTCGCTTAACGAAGAGCAATTACTCTAAGTGAGAATGGGGCATAAACGAGTTTGAAATTGCTAACTCAAAAATTGCTAACTCAACAGTTCTTTTAGGTAGCTATTCCGCTTATGAGAGTGACTAGGTGCCTCGGTGATCTGCTTCATTTCATCACTACTACCAACGATATGGATTTCACTTCCAGCTCTCGTGATTGCCGTATAGAGCCATGCTCTATCTACTATTCTTCCGTTTTGCAGAGCGATGATGATGCGTGGAAACTGTGATCCTTGTGCTTTATGTAGGGTGATTGCGTAACCCAACTCCATGCAGTCGAGAACGGATTGTGTTATCTCGACCTTTTCATCTGTATCTAGCGTCACTTCACCGTAACTATCACCAGAAGGTTTGGCGTTGGTTAGCATACCAAGTGAGCCGTTCTGAATGCCTTTGTCGTAATGATTCTGCGTGAATAACACCGCATCATTGAGGCGAAGTGGCAAAAAGAACTTGTCACCATTGATTTCGAACTCAAGGCTGGCGCTATCTGGGTTAACGGCTTGCTGGGTGAGCTTATTGATTTCTGATACGAGTGCCTTGGTTGGAGCCATGACACGACTGTTATCAGGGGATTCTTGGTAAAGATCGCAACAGACTTTGGCAATGTCTGTTTTACTGGTTTCGTGAAAGTGTATTGCACCTGTGGTTAATTGTTCAGGCATCACACCTTGATTGATGAGCTTTGAGTATTCAGGGATACCCGTTGAACCTTCCTGTCTCTTGACGATATCTAACATCGTATTAGCCACCGTTTTTGCTTCAACGATGTCTGCCAACACCTTGCCACAACCGATGGGTGGGAGTTGGTCGGGGTCGCCAGTGAATATCAATCGCACAGAGGGATGAATGTGATTCACAAGACGATACATGGTTGGCAAGTCAATCATGCTTGCCTCATCAATCACCAGTAGGTGATTTGGTTTATCGACACTGGGTTCAATAGGGTCTTCACGCAGCAATTTGGCAATGGTTGAGGTAACAAAACCAATGGACTCATGAAGTCTCATTGGAGCACGACCACTGAGCGCAACGGCGTGTATTTCAAATCCAAGTTGATGGTAAGCCCTGAGAGCCGTTCTGAGTACTGTTGTCTTGCCTGTTCCTGCACCGCCTGTAATACAGCTTACCGAATTATCCAGACACGTTGTGACGGCTTCGATTTGTTTAGGAGTTAATTCGTAGGGAAGCTCCGCAACCGCAGAGCAATACGCAGCATTGGCGTTTTCATCAAACAAGTCATTTCGCTTAATCAGGTTTTTTAAGCGCTTGGCAACGACACTTTCCATCAGAAGTTGCGCCGTTGGGTGGTAGGTTCCTGTGTCGGGGTTTAAAATGTACTGAGCTTTATCATGACCTGATTGGAATGCCTGAGTGACCAGTGCTTTGTCTTTCAATAGTTTGTTGAGGTAAGGGCGCACATTGGCATGAGTGGTATAGGTGTGACCTTTTTCAATCTCCTTGCGAATCGCCATTTCCAGAGCAGCGCTGAGCCTTCTTAGGTCATCCTTCGCAACATCGCTCTTAATATCCGTTACCTTGATAATATCTTCAATGGCACTGAACGAAAGACCAAAGCCCATCAAAACATAAGGATTATCCTTAATTACCTCTATGGAGGCTTCACCGTGATGCTTGAGCAGCCGTTGCTGCACACTGGCGGGGATGTTGTGCTCACTCATCCAGTTGCAATTCGCCAGATTTTTGTATTTGGCATAGCCCTTAAAGAGTGCTTCTACTGAATCGTTACTCAGAATTGATGTCAGGCGCTTTCTGGATTCAGGCGTGTCATTTGTTAATGTGGAATGGAAATCTTTACCCAAGAGCTGCCAGAGCGCCCTAGCTTTGCTTTCGCCAATACCCTTGAAGTCACTTTCTCTGGCGATAAAGCGTATCAGTTGCTCACCTGTTTCGGGTAAGGCGCATTCAATATGCTCTGGCGATTCATAAGTGTGCTTCTGCATTACATAATCACCCACCTCCATATTTTCTATCTGGCGAGCGCCTTTAACTGACCAATGCTGACCCAGTGTGGGAAGCACAGGGATGCTATCGGGGTCGGCTTTGATGGTGACGTAATACTTCCCACTGTTGGTTTTGTAAGAGTCTTTCGCCAGCGGTACACCGCTGAATATCACCATCTTGGTCGAGCGATAAGGGATACTGGTCACGCGCATCTGGTCTTCGTGCAAGGCGGTATTCATCGTGGCAACAACCCCATTTCGGATAAGGTTTCAGATAGCTCACCAAAGCGCTCAAGTCGTTTTTCAAGCTCCTTGACCTTGGCTTTCAATTCAATATTCTCAGCTTCTAATGACGACACCCGCTTTGAATCGAGCAGCTTGCGATTGGCTGTGTTGTCGTAGGCTTGGGGCTTATCCGCATTCTTCTTGGCAGCGTCGGTCAACGGTGGCAGGACACCTTTACCACGTAGCTCATCCTCTAAGGCTTTGAGTGCTTTCTTGAGGGCGGGATTTTGGTTTAAAGCCGACTTACCGCAACCCACACCTTTAGCGATCTCTATGCGGTTAAGCTGACCTCTGAACACGATTTGTTTAAAGTCATCGTCCGTCTGTGTGGCTTTCCAGACCTCAAATGCCTCAAGGTTTTGTTGCGCTTTCTGCTGCCCACTTGCCATCAGTCATCTACCTCACCCAATAGCTTGCGAAGCCCTGTGACAAAGCCTCTTGGGAAGACTTCGCTGTTGTATTCCAAGTCTTTTACCTGACCCGCTTGGGTGTATTGCCAGTTGTTTGCCTCCATGCATTCATCAGAAATGGCATACGCTAAGGCTTTTTTCTCTGATTCGGTGAGTACGCCTGATAGGGATGGCAGCACTTCCACGCTTGGCTCTGCGGTGTTGTCAAACTGGCGCACAGGGCGTTTGTCGATGGTAATATTGGCGTGTTGCTTGAGCAAATTAACCTCTTTGCGGTAACGGTTACGCTCGGCAATGATTTGACCAAACAAGGCGCGTACCGCTGGGTCTGGAATGCGCTCTAACAGCTTATTATCCGCAGGGATGGATTTAGACCGTGAGGTGTTGGATAGCGGTTTTTTGGTATTGGTATTGTACTTTGCCGCCCATGCTTCGATGAGTGTTCGGTAGTGCTTGTTACGGGTAGCACGCAAAGCCTCATACGCCAATCCGCCATTTTCGGCAGAAACTCGCCCAATTTGCGTGATGGAGAAGTCGCGCTGACCTGATTCCGCATAGGCTTTCAGCGTGTCATTGAGCTTATCGAGGTTTTGCTGCGTGCGAGGCACTTTGCCTTCTTTTAAGTCAGCCAGAATGACATCAATATCAAGTTCCATTAGTCCTCCAATAAGTTCGGCAGTGAGATGCCATCTAGGTTAATGGCTTTATCAGTCAGTGCACTAACACCCTGAGAGAACAATTTATTATCGGTCAGGTATTCACCCGCTTCGATGTAGCTCGCCACTTTGCGGTAGCCTTCAAGTTTGTCGTCAGGGTCGGCGATTTTTGCCATTTGGCGCAGCATGGCATTGGCGGCGATGAGCTGCTGTTTTTCGTCCATTTCCATGAAAATTGGCTCAAAGCCTTTTTTCATCAGCACACGACTGAGGTGGCGAGAGCGCTTTTCAATGGCAGGGGTTTTACGCAGCTCGTCCTGCAAATCAGGGTAGAACTCTGCGTCATCACAAATCAGAGATAGATGCAGTAACTCTGAGTCGGTTTCGATAAACTTCAAGGCATGGCTGACATCTTGCTCAGAGCCAACCGCAATCAGTTTATCTTTGCTGTCATCTTCATTTCTGGTCTCTTCAACACGCATGATTCTCTGAATAAGCTCAAAGCATGCTATCCAGTCTTCAGCATATTCGCTTGCCTCGACTTGTTGTTTTTCATAGCGGCGCTGCAAGGCTTGCAATTCATCGTGCTTGATAAACGGCTTTCCTTGTTCTTCACAAAAGAACTGCTCATCTTTAAGGGCTTCCAGTTCACCCTCAATTTCCACAGAGAGATTGGCAGCTTGGTGTGCTTTGTAGCTCAGTTGATTGAAGTGGGCATTGAGTGCGGGTAGGTAACGCGCTTCGGTAATAAACCAGCGGCAGCGGATACAGTTTTCTGGGCCGTGAGGAACAGCATTGTAAAGCGCATACGCTGTACCCCTTTTAGCAAATAATTCTCCACCGTTCCAGCAACCACCAAGGGTACTGACTTCATCCGATTTGACGGTGTTACCACCGACCAGACACATCCCACACGAGCGTTCTTCCCAGCCTATCGGATTACGGTTAACCAATGCCGCCTGAATGCTATCATCGCTGTTATACACCATCTTGCATTGGATTTGCTCCATCGAGGCATCTTTGAGGAAGTTGCGCACTGATTGCTTAGATTTAGCATCCAACTCACCATGCGCTTCATCCATTTTCTCTGCCATCACGGACGGGGTGATTTTGTTGTAGTAGATGGTCATCAACAAGCGTGTATGCCCAGCTAATAGCTTAGAAATTACAGGCAGTGGCAATTGTGTATCCATTGTGTAAGCCGTGATGAGTGAGACTCGCAAACTGTGCAATGGAAAGAGTGTGGCAACACGTTGTGGAGTACCTTCAGGGTAATCCACAACCAGTTCCAAGCGCTCACCATTCTCCAAGGTATTCCCTTGCTCTGCGAGTTGGTTTTCTAGTGTCAATAAGAGTTGATACCAGAAAGTATCTGTTGCTGAGGACGAAATAGGTTTTTGCTTATCCTCACGTTTAGCCGAGGCATCACGAAACAAAAAGGCTATTTCCCCCATGCTTTCTAGCTGCTTGTCCGATTTCTTATCATTAGTGTGCTTTTTCAGCAGGGTGGTGCAATCGGTGGGCTTTGTTATCGGATTGTATTTTTCTTGCCAGTTGCGCAGTTTTTCCAGCCAGTACAGCACTTCTTCGTTCTGCCAAGGGATGATGTAGCCACGCTCCAGTTCGTCTTTGTTTTGGTCAGCGGTTTTGTTGGTGTTGATATATAAGCCTGTGGAATACAACCCAGTCATGGTGTCGTGAATGCGGCGGAAGATGCCTTTCCCGAAGGGTCGTTTTTCACTACCAAGTGCAAAATCATTTTGGCTGTTCACTACCCACTGACCGTTTTCATAGCGCCATGTATCCGCTTCACCACTGTCTAGCATCCGCACCTGATAGGTACGCAGAGGTAGGTGTAGCTTCATGAATATTACCATCGATTTGACAGGCGACCAGATTTGGTGAACGGTGACTTTTTCATTTTTTCTAGTCACTCTTTTAGTACGCCACACGCAGTCTGGGTCGGACTTATCAATCAGCTCAGGCTCTACTTCAAACCAGTCACCACCCAGTCTTCCTTGCCCTGTCTGCTGCTGCGCCCATGTCCAGTGTTTGAAATGACGGTAGTGATAGGCAGGAAGCAGAGTTTCACTCTCTTTAAGATTTTGCTTAATGACAGCAAGCTCGGTTTTATCTGGCAACGGACAAAGGATTTGGCGCAAGTCTTGAATATAGCGATACGGCAGAGGATTGCGGACGGTTTCAGTCGCACTAACTTGCATTTTGATTTTACTGAGCGGGTTTTGAACCAGTGGAACAAGGTAGCCATTGTCATCTTCTTCCGAGAAAACCTTCTCAATAACAAAGTCGATGAAGTCGCAAGGAAAGTTCACGCCTTTCTGGATGTTTACGGGGTTATTTTGCGTTTTTCTAACCAGTTTTTCCAACTCTTCACTAGAGCATTTGTGTCCTTGGTAGCCTTTAAAAAACAAATCGATATTGCTAATGGCATAAGGCGCACATTCGGCAAGATAGGATTCGAAGAAGCGAGCAATAGTTTTTTGTCTTTGGCCAATACCTGTGGTTTGTGTCGACATCCACTCAGCAGCCAACTCTTGCCATTGTTGCCACTCAGTACCAAGTGTGGTGAGCATCCATGAGAAGGTTAAATCCGATGCGCGCCCGTCACGTTTTTTGCTTTTTTTCGCCATTATTTGCCTCTCAATTTTGGATGTTTGCCTGTGAAGTAGCCCTGTGGGTCGATGTCATTAAAGCCATGCTCAACCAGTGCTTTCCAATCGAGCGCTTTGACTTTGGATTCGGGGTTTGCCAGTTGCAGTGTCGCTTGGGTCAGTTCATCTGAGATTTCTTGCTGACCTTTGCCTGTGTAGGGAATTTGTGAATCTAGGGACTTATGGTGCATACAACGGCGAATCACCAACGGGTTCAATCCAGAACGTTCTAATCGTCTACCGTAATTATGACGATGCCCGTGAGGGTCTTTACCTTCTGCCTTGCTTGGCTCCAAACCGATGCGCTTCAAGCCGTTGGCGTAGTTATCATGGAAAGCATTGATAGTATAAGGGTTGCCGAAGGCACTGTGATGAAAAGAAATAAACGCATAAGGGTGGTGACAGTCGATGCTGGCGCGGTACTTTTGATAGTTTTTCCAAAGTGACATAAACACTTTGCCATAGTCGGCGGGAAACCATTGAACCTGTATGTAGTTGTCTTTATGGTCAACCACACGACATTTCCAACCGAGATGTGCAGTGCCTTTCATGCGTTGGCGAGGGATACGCGCATACTTTTCTTTTAAATACGTTTCTCTATTCTGATTTTTAGAACGAACTTCAGGGTCACTTGGCGCTTTGCCATCGACTTCATTGTAAATTCGAACGATTGCACTATCTGGGTTATTGGGGTCTTCAAACACATCTGTGACCCAAAGCGTTAAAGCCTCGCTTTCGCGTAACCCGCCGCCGTGCATAAGCAGAAGTATTAATTTGTCCCTGAGTGCCACTCGCGGGTCGGTTGCACCACCGATGCCGCTCATATAAAAATCTTCCCAATGCTTTTCAGGAAAGGCGATGGCGTCATCTTCGGTTTTGGTGAGTGGTGTGCGTCCCTTAATGGTTCGCGCCTTGCGGATGGTTTTATTGACGGTCTTATCTTCGATATGACCAAGGAAATCATTTTGGTTTTTGCGATACCATGCAGCGTAATTCAATCGCTGCTCATGTGGGGTGGCATCACGCAAGGGGTTTATCGGCGCAGCGCCTTGCTTGTCTGCCAACCAATCAGTGAATGCCGTCAGTCGGTGAATGTGCTTATTCACGTTATGAGTTGAGCTTGGAACCCAATATAAACCAGAAGGGTCAAGTCCATCCTCACCAATCGTTCCTGAATACAACCGCTTAGAAAAGGTCTGGAAGAGTAACTTCGGATCGTCAAACAACCCTCTATTGGCTTCCATATAATCCAGCAACAAGGACACCGCTTGAAGAAATCCATTCATGACGGAGTTACTCACACCGTCCGCCTCTAACTTGAGTAGGTAGTCCGTGACCGTGCTTAACTCTCCTTGCTCAGTTAGCAAGATTGGCAGTTGGCTTTTGATGCCCGTATTGTCCTCTACAATCGTTGCTCTAACTTTTACTGATGACAAACCATGCTTCCTTTATATACATAGTACACACTATTCACTCTATACCTATAATGTTGACTGTGCAATAAAAAGGCAGATTTCTCTGCCTTAACGCACATTATACACCCTTTAAGTTACTATATATAA